>NZ_DFRA01000008.1:6147-39801 GCF_002378465.1 Empedobacter sp. UBA3475
TCAATCCTTTTCTTTTTTAATCATTATGATGTTTATGATGCCCTTTCTTTTTATAATATTTCCCATTATTTTTCTTTTGTTGAACTGGTGCATATCTTTTTGAAGATTTATCACCGTGTACTTTTTTGTGTTGACCTGGTGGTAAGCTACGATGGTCATCATATCTTACTTCGTACTTCGGATATTTCTTATACTTCTTTTTGTGTTTATGCTGATGCTCTAATCCATATATAGTTGTAGATCCATCACACGAAACCAAAAATAAAGCAGCAAGAGCAAAAACTGCAATCAAGTTAATTTTTTTTAATAGTATTAGTTTCATAATCATATTCATTATATTCACTTTGAAATAAAACAATAACCTTACCAAAAAAGACTTTACTATATTTTAATGAATATACTGATTGGAATAGTATTTGAGACTCAATAATTAAACTATTAAAATTATGAAAGAAAAAATCCAATACCGCTACAAAACAACAAACGAAGCCTTAGACGAACTAAAAGAAAATGGTTTTACGATTGACTATAATATCGAAAAAGATCAATTAAAACAAGCTCCTGAAATCTTTGATATCGTGTGTATTTATCGTTACGAAGGAATGTCTGATCCTGATGACGAATCTTCGGTTTATGGTATAATCAATAATCAAAACGGAGATAAAGGTGTTTACGTGGTTGGAAATTTATCAACAGATGACGATGTCGATCATTTCTTGGTTGATTTGGAAATAAAACGTAGAACAATTCAAGAATAAAAATATTACAAATTATTAATCAAATAAAAAAGCTCGATGCAAATGCATCGAGCTTTTTAGGTTTTATAACATCTTTCTAATTAGAAAGGATATTCATAAATTTTTGATTCGTGGAAGTAAGGGTGACCTTTTGCTTCTAGGTTTAATTTAGAAACTGCATTCATAACTACGAATGTAAATAATCCTCCGATTCCAACTAATGCTCCAATTTCCATTAAACCAAAGTTGTGGAATGGTCCAACAGCTGCTGGCATAATTTGGTTGTAGAAATCCCAGTAGTGTCCAAAGATGATAACGAATCCCATCGCGAAAACGATTTGGTAACGACGTTTCATGCTTGATGAAATTAAAATCAAGAATGGAGCTACTAAGTTAATGATCAACATCCAGAAATATAATGGGTATTGCGCCATACGTTGTTGGAAGTATTGAGCTTCCTCAGGAATGTTCGCGTACCATTGTAACATGAATTGACAGAACCATAAGTATGACCATAATAATGAGAAACCAAACATGTATTTTGTTAAATCATGTAAATGGTTATCATTAAATAATGGTAATGCGTTCTTTCTTTTTAAGTAGATAGAAATAATTGCCATAATAGAAACCGCAGAAACTAAATATGAAACCATTCCGTACCACATAAATAATGAAGAGAACCAGTGTGGATCTAAAGACATCACGAAATCCCAAGCAAATGCTGCAGAACAAATTGCGAAAATCACTAAGTAAATTACTGATTTTTTGTACAATTGAGCGTACACTTTTAAGTCTCCGTTTGTCTCATCTAATTTACGTGTTGCGTTTTTAATTACTGGTAACATTAAAGATAATACTACTAAGTAAATAACACAACGTACTAACCAGAAGTTAGGACTTAACCAAAGTTGAGCTTTGTTCGCCATGAAGATATCATACTTCTCGCTATCAGGATTTATTAAATCAGCATCCATCCAGTGGAATAAGTGATTCATGTGAAAATAAGATCCTAAAACGATGATAGCTACAAGTACAGAACCAACTGGTAAAAATGATGCGATAGCCTCCATAACACGAGATACTACCATAGACCAACCAGCGTTAGCTACGAATTGAATACATAAGAAAAACAAAGCAGATGCTGCAATACCAAACGATAAATAAGCTGGTACATAGAAAGCAGCCCAAGGTCTGTTTTTCAATAAATTTGTCAAATGCTCCATGTGTCCAGCATGATCTGTGTTCATAGATGCATAAGAATCTGAAATGTAGTCACCAAAAAATTGAGTTGGGTGAGCTTCAATCAAACCGTTAATATATTCAGTTGAATTAGCAACATCTTGTTGATGTAAGAAAAATCCTATCCCGTAAAGTACAACACCTATAACAGCTAAGATAAGTGATGCATTTTTTAATCTTGGGGAAAATGTATATTGCATAATAATTAACTTATTTTATTATTTATTAGTTGCTGTTTCAGTTTCTGTTGCAGGTTTTGCTTCAGCAGTTGCTTCTCCAGCTGGAGCAGCGGCAGCTGTAGTAGCACCTTTCAAACTCATTACATATTCAGCAACTCTCCAACGGTCTGCAGGAGTCAATTGAGATGCGTAAGAACCCATCGCATTTTTTCCGTACATAATTACATGATAAACAGAACCTACTGTAACATCTCTTTCGCTATAATTAGGAACACCTGAATAAGCTTTAGATTTTACGATTGATCCTTGTCCATCACCAGCGTCACCGTGACAAACTGCACAGTTTTGTCCAAACAATAACTTACCTCTTTCTAAGTCTGCAGCTTTGTTAGCGGCATTCAAAGGAGAAACAGTTACTGCTTTTGCTTGTGCATAACCAGCGTTATTGTTTTTGAAAGTCCATGGTAAAATATCACCATCTGTTCTTGCAACAGCACCTTCTACAGATTCTAATGCAGACATATTATGATTTTTACTTAATACAGGAACTTCAGAGTTTTCTTCGTCATGAGGGTAACCAAAAGTTGCCTTTTCGTAAGGATCATATGCCGTAGGATAATACATATCTGGCATATATACGATACTTGCGTGACGTTTTTTATCAGAACAAGAAGTGATAATAATACTTCCTAATCCTATAAGTAATGCTATCTTTTTCATTATGCTTCTTGTACTAAATTGTTAACACTTGGTTCTACGACTACATCACCTTTTACAGTTACTTCTTCAGCACCAGTTTCTACAAATACATTTTTGATTTTCTCAACATCAGCTGTTCTGATTTCGATTAAGAATTTATCATCTGTTGTACGTGGATCTGGGTTTTTAGCTTTAGCTCCTGGGTACATTTTGTTACGCACTAAGTATGTTAATGACATAAAGTGAGCTGCACAGAATACTGTCAACTCGAACATAATAGGAACGAAAGCTGGCATATTCTCACCCCAAGAAAAAGATGGTTTCCCTCCAATATCTTGAGCCCAGTCATGGTTCATAATAAACCATGTCATCAAAGATGCTAACGTTGTACCAAATGCACCGTAGAAGAAAGCAAGGTCAGAAATACGAGTTTTCTTTAATCCTAAGGCTTTATCTAAACCGTGTACAGGGAAAGGTGTATATACTTCATCTATCGTAATACCTTGTTTACGAATAGATTTTACTGCTTTTAATAAATCATCATCGTCTCCGTAAAGACCATAAACGATTTTAGTGTTCGTGATGCTCATCTTCAGTATGATGTTTTTTATAGCTTTCGCCTGATGATTTCAAAATAGTTTTTAACTCAGATTGTGAAATAACTGGGAATGTACGTGCGTACAATAAGTATAACACAGAAAAGAATCCCATAGTACCTAAGAAGATACCTACGTCTACCCATGAAGGCATAAACATTGTCCAGCTCGATGGCAAATAGTCACGAGATAAGTTGATAACGATAATATCAAAACGCTCGAACCACATACCGATGTTAACTACGATAGAGATAACGAATGTCCAGAAGAAGTTTCTTCTGATTGGACGAATCCATAATAATCCTGGTACTAAAACGTTACAGATAATTAACGCCCAGAATGCCCACCAATAAGGTCCTGTTGCTGCTCCTGGAGAGAAGTATGTAAAGTCTTCGTAACGAGATCCTGAATACCAAGCGATCCATAACTCTGTTAAGTAAGCTACTGCAACCATACCACCTGTTACAACGATTACAATATTCATATACTCGATGTGTTTACGTGTGATATAATCTTCGTAGTGTAAAACTTTACGCATTACACTTAATAATGTTTGTACCATCGCGAAACCAGAGAAAATAGCTCCAGCAACGAAATATGGAGGATATACTGTTGAGTGCCATCCTTTGATTACCGACGTTGCGAAGTCAAAAGATACAATCGTGTGTACCGAGAATACTAATGGTGTACATAAACCAGCTAATACCAAAGATAACTCTTCGAAACGTTGCCAATGTTTTGCTCCACCACCCCATCCGAATGATAAGATTCCGTAGATTTTCTTAGCGAATGGTTTTGTTGCACGGTCACGTACCATAGCGAAGTCAGGTATTAATCCCATCAACCAGAAAACTGTTGATACAGAGAAATACGTAGAAATCGCGAATACGTCCCATAATAATGGTGAGTTAAAGTTAGGCCATAAAGATCCAAATTGGTTAGGAATTGGGAATACCCAGTACATTAACCATGGACGACCCATGTGAATTACAGGGAATAACGCTGCCTGTACAACGGCGAAGATCGTCATGGCTTCCGCAGAACGGTTAACCGACATTCTCCATTTTTGACGGAATAATAATAAAACGGCTGAGATTAACGTACCAGCGTGACCGATACCTACCCACCATACGAAGTTGGTGATATCCCAACCCCAGTTAATCGTTCTATTCAATCCCCATACACCAATACCAGTTCCTACTGTATAAGCAATTGCTCCAACACCAAAGATGAATGCAACCATTGCTATACTGAAACATGTCCACCACAATTTGCTTGCTGGCGTCTCAATTGGACGAGCAATGTCTACTGTGATATCGTGGTAGGTTTTATGTCCTAAAATAAGGGGTTCTCTTACCTGTGATTCGTAATGTGACATATTTGTTTACCTTATTAATTCTTTACTAATTTAATTAAGCTTGTTCTTTTCTGTTTCTAACTTTTACTTGATAGATAACGTTTGGTTTTGTACCAATTTCTTCTAATAAAACATAAGAACGTTTATCTTTCGATGCTGCTCTTACTTCAGATTTATCATCATTGATATCACCAAATTTCATCGCACCTGTTCCACAAGCAGCAGCACAAGCAGCAGCAGCCATAAACTCTTCGTCTTTAACTACTCTGTTCTCTTTCTTAGCTTTTAAGATTGCAGCTTGAGTTTGTTGGATACAGAATGAACATTTCTCAATTACTCCTCGTGTACGTACAACAACATCTGGATTAAGTACCATACGACCTAAATCATTGTTCATGTGGAAGTCGTATTTATCATTGTTCGCCCAGTTAAACCAGTTGAAACGACGTACTTTATAAGGACAGTTATTTGCACAATAACGAGTACCAACACAACGGTTATAGGCCATCATGTTTTGACCTTGACGACCATGAGATGTTGCACCTACTGGACACACAGTCTCACAAGGAGCGTGGTTACAGTGTTGACACATTAATGGTTGGAAAATCACATCTGGATTTTCAGCCTCTGGCTTAATTAAACGTGTATATTGTTGTGGTTCGTTATCTGGATCAGATTCTAACGCAACTTTTTGAGTTAATTTTCCGTCTTTATCTTGGTAAGTAACATCAGAGTAGTAACGGTCAATTCTTAACCAATACATATCTCTCGACATACGCATTTGCTCTTTACCAACAGTTGGTACGTTGTTTTCTGCTTGACAAGCAATCACACACGCTCCACATCCTGTACAAGAGTTCATATCAATTGTTAAATTGAAGTGAGGTCCTGTTGAACGATCAAAACTAGCCCATAAATCTACTTCACCTACTGGAGAATCTCCTCTCCATGTTGGCATCTTCGCAACTGGATTCCATTCTTGACGATCTGTGTTGATGAAATCTGCTAAAGAAACTTCTCTTGCGATTTCGTAACGTCCCATCAATGTTGGTTGTTGTTGCATGTTAGCAAATTCGTGTTTATCTGAACGAGAAGATTTTTCGATCTTAACGTTAGATGCACCTACATTACCAGTGTATAATGCGAAAGCGTTAACCCCTACATTATTTGCAACTTTACCAGCTTTTGTACGACCGTAACCGAAAGCTAAACCTACAGTTCCGATTGCTTGACCTGGTTGGATGAATACTGGAACATTTTCTAAAACTACTCCATTAACAGTTAAGTTTACATACTCACCGTCAAATTGCATTCTTCCGTTTGTAACGTTGTAGTTATCTTGAATTTTGATTCCTAATTTTTCCGCATCATTTGGATTAACTGTTAAATAGTTATCCCAAGAGTTACGTGTAATTGGATCTGGTAATTCTTGTAACCAAGGATTGTTTGCTTGTGTACCATCTCCTAAACCAGCTTTAGAATAGAATTGAATCTCCCATTCTGTCGCTTTACCAGCAGCTAATTTTGTAGCAGCAGCTGCAGCAACACCAGTGTTAGCAGTAAATGTAGAAGTTTCAGTCGCTTCATTATAACCATTGTATAATGCTTTGTTGAAATCTACACCTAATTTTGGTAAAATAGCTGATTCCCAGTTTTGTTTTACATATAAGTAATATGGAGAAACTTTTTGTCTAGTTGCAGAAACCGCCATCACCATAATTGGATCATTTGGATCTTCTACTTCTGTTACTTTAGTTACTCCTGTCATCCATGCGATTAATGAATCTTGGAATTGACGAGAATCAAATACACGTGGAATTGTTGGTTGTTGTAATGAATAAACACCTGTTAATGGGTTGAAATCATTCCAAGACTCTAAACCGTGAGTAACTGGAGCAATAACGTCCATTACTGATGCAGTTTCGTCTAATTTTTCAACTAAACCAACTTTAAGTCCAATGTTTTTGAAAGCTGCTTCAATTTCTTTTGCATTTTTAGCATTGTAAATTGGATTTGTTTGGAAGTTTAATAAAACTCCAACTTGTCCAGCTTTAGCTTCTGCAACAAATTGATTAAATACAGCGTCGTTAGACTCTTTTAATAAAACAGCTTTATCAGAAACTGCAGCTGATCCTAACAATTGGTTAATTGCGTATGCAATTGCGTATGCTTCTTTCGAACCATCAGCCATAACAACCGCTTTAGAACCTTTTGCTGTTAATTCAGCAGCAATAGCTAATGCTTCTTTAGATGAAGCTGAACCACCTGCTAATTTATTATAAACTTCAGCCAATACTTTTTCAGTATCAGTTGGTTTTAATGGATAACGTGTATCAGCATTTGCTCCTGTTAAAGATAAAACAGATTCTACTTGGATGTGACGCATCATTTTTGCTCCTGGTTTACGAGCAATACCATAATCACCTTCCATTCCACCACCATTATAATCACCTAAGAAATCTGCGTTGAAAGAAACAACTAATTCAGCATTCTTAAGATCGTAGAATGGCAATTCTCTTTTTCCATAAACTTCTTGCGCTGCGTCTAATGCATTCGTAGAAGAAATTGCATCATAAACAACGTGTTGAGTTGTTGGATATTTTGTTGCAAACTCAGCAATCAACTTTTTAGTTGTTGGTGAAGGTAAAGATGAAGTTAAAATAACTACTTTTTTCCCTCCTACTGATGCTAATGCTTTTGTTACACGGGCATCAAGCTCTTTCCAAGATGTTGCTTTGAAGTTTTCACCTGCGTTTGTTAAAGGTGATTTTATTTTATCAGAATCGTATAATGATAATACAGATGCCTGAACACGTGCATTTGTAGAACCATAATATTTTGCGCCTTTGTTTGCATCAATTCTAATAGGACGACCTTCTCTTGTACGTACTAATACGTTCGCGTAATCGTATCCATCAAAAATTGTAGATGCATAATAAGTAGGTACACCAGGCATAATGTTTTCTGGTTTCACTACATAAGGAACAGATTTTACGATTGGAGCTTCACAGGCTGCTAAAGTAACAGCAGCTGTACTGAACCCTAAAATCTTCAAAAAGTCACGTCGTGAAGTTTGACTATTCTCCATGGCGTTATCATTCCCTAAGAAATTATCTACAGGAATTTCTTCTGCAAATTCGTTGGTAGTTAACTTTTCATTTAATGTATTGTCAGTTAACTCCTCAAAACTTTTCCAGTAATTTTTCTTCGAAGCCATTTATACTCCTCTCTTTTTTATATTAATAATGACATTTACCACACTCTAAACCTCCGATAGCATCAACTGTAATCTTAGTTGCGTCACCGTACTGTTTTTTCAGTTTTTCGTGTAGTTCTGCGTAATATTCTTTGTTATACTCGTTGTCCATATCTACCTCAGTAGTTCTGTGACACTCGATACACCATCCCATTGTGAAATCATTCGCCATTTTTACTTCGTTCATTTCATCAACACGTCCATGACATGCAAAACAAACTTGGTCTCCTGATCCAATGTTCAATTCTTTAGCATTTGGAATAGTTCCATCTTTAATTGCTTTCTTAATCGCTTTCTCTCCTGCTACAACGTGTTGCGCGTGGCTAAAGAATACGAAATCTGGCATATTGTGGATACGTACCCATTCGATTGGTTTTTGTGGACCATCGTATTTGTTCGTTTCTGGATTCCATCCAATCGCTTTATACATTTTTTGGATTTCTCCTGTATAGAAGTTCTTAACCGCCTCCTCATCAGCGAATTTACCAGAAGTGATTAATTCTTCTTCGAAGTAATCTCCTTTGTATTCTTTGATTGTTTTGTGACAGTTCATACATACGTTTGGTGAAGGAATTCCAGACACTTTACCGTATTTAGCAGAACTGTGACAGTACTGACAGTCGATACCTTGTACACCTGCGTGAACTTTGTGAGAGAAATAGATTGGTTGTTCTGGCTCGTAACCTTTATCAACACCAATTCCCATTAATCCCCAATACACGTTGTACAATGCAAAGAATGCTAATACTGCGATTAACACACCACCAACTTTTTGGTATTTTTGGAAGAAGTTTGCGAAAGAAAAAGCAGCTTTTTCTTCTTTAGAATCTAAATCATCAGTTGCAGTTGCTTTAACTAATGCATTAACGCGAACCAAAATCCACAATAATAATGCTGCTAATACAACAAATCCAACTGCGATAACTCCTGTTCCAGCACCGCCTCCGTTTCCGGCAGCAGCAGCTTTAGCAGCAGCAGCTTCTTTCTTTTTTGCAGCTTTTGCATCATCAAAAGCCTTTTTACCACCATCAGGATCGGCAGTATACGCTAGAATATTATCAATATCACCGTCAGATAAGTTAGGAAAAGCTAACATTTCAGTGTTATTGTACTCAGCGAAAATTTTGTTTGCATACGCATCTCCAGACGCACGTAAAGCTTTGTTGTCCTTAATCCAAGCGTGTAACCACTCTTTTCCAAGTCCAGCTTGTTCTTGTACGCGTTTCTCAACATTACGTAATTCCGGCCCAATTAATTTACCATCAATCTGGTGACATGCAGTACAGTTGGCTTCGAATAATTCGTAACCTTTACCTGCATCTTGGGCATTTGCTAAGGAGAACGTCGATAGTATTATCGCGCAGCTCCATAAACGTATTCTTTTTAGAAATCTTGCCTTCATTTACTTAAATAATCTCAGTTCGTTGTTTCTTTTAACTCGTTTTTATTTGAACACTTAACTAACAGCAAAAATAGCTTCAATACTTAATAAAATCATAAAGTTTACATACTGAACTTTGTCATTGAGCTTAATTTAAAACGTTTCTAAATTAATTGTTAAAAAATATGGGTCTATAAATATTATCTATTTGGTTTTGTAGAAAAGATTTAGAACAAGAAAAATTGCTATTTAACATAATTTTAAAAATAATCAAAGTTCTTTTTATTAGAATCTGCCAATCAATTTTATAGTTTTATCATCATTAATTAGTATTCATAAAAAAATTGGAACAATATTCGTTGTAAGAAAATAAAAGTCTATAAAATTTAATAACTTAATTGTAAAAAGTATATTTGCACAAATTAATTTCATCTTATGAAAAAATTTATCTTTTTATTCCTTATTACTTTTTCTTCTTGTGTTTTTGCTCAAGATAAAATTGATACTGTTCAAATCATCAATAATGGTACATTGAATATGGAAATTGATAGTAGAATAAATAATGTATTAAAAGCAAAAGAAGATGCTGTTTGTAGTTATACCACTACTGTAAAGAAACCGACAGAGAAAAAACCAGTTATACAATCTAATGATCCTTGTGCGGGAACGCCACAAGTAAGTGGTTTCAAAATTCAGATTTATTATTCAAAAGATAGAAAAGATGCGGAGAAAGTAAGAAATGAATTTTCTAATTCTTATCCACATTTATCGGCTCAGACTGCTTATTTCTCGCCAGATTATCGTGTTTTGGTTGGAGATTATTTCACAAGAGCATCAGCTTCGAGAGATATTCGTCGTTTAAAATCAAAATATAACAGTGCTTTTTCTATTCCGTTCAAGGTTTTGTGTAGAAAAGCGAAGTAATAGTTTATAAAAAGGAAAATGTATCCTTATCACAACAAAATAAAACAACGAATAAATAATGGCGAATTAGTTTCGTTTGAGTTTGTAGAAAAATATAAAAATATTTCTCCATGTTTAGTTTTATATTTCAAAACAGAACCTTTTATAAGACATATTCGCGAGCATCGTTTTTCTGAATATAGACAATTACTAAAAATAGAAAACGATTAACTTCTTTTAGAGATTTAAAATTTATTCGAAAACATAAAAAAATCGTTATCAATAATCTTGGTAACGCTTTTTTATATTTTAATGGTAATATTTAGTAGTTGATTCATGCTTTTGTTTTTAGTTGTTCAGAATTCTAACTCTGCCCTCAATTTCTAATTGGATAAGTATCGATGCTAAATTAGTTTGTACAAATCCTAAATTACCTGCAACTAAAACACCTTTTTCTCCAGTCGATATTTTTTCGATTCCATAAACACTCGATTCATCTTCTGGACTCGAATTTCCTTCGTAACGATAGATGTAAATAATCTTAAAATCATGCGGATGATCAATCAAATCACTTTCTAATAAATTAAAATCTTCTTGATATCCTTTTTTGGCAAGCTCGCTTAGCGCAACACTTGACGTTTCATAATTAAATTGCCTTCTTTCAAACATAAAATTTACTTTTACTTGGTTAATACTTATAAATCTAATCAATTAATAAACAGAAAGTTGTTAAACATTCGTTAAGTATTTAAGTGCATAAAAAAATTAACATACTTAATGACTTATTGTATTCAAAATAAGTTCTTATTTTTGACAAAAAGATACAATGATTTTAGAAAAATTAAACCAAAACGAAGCTAATTTTGCTGATGTTATTGCGCATATTGAAGAAAATTATCTTTATACAGCTTCTGCTTTTGTAAATGGAAATCAGGAAAATGCTGTGGATCAAAATCAAGGAAGTGCGAAGGTTTTTGCTTTTGCAAAATTGAATAATTTCTCTGAAGATGATACCTTAAAATTATTTGCAGAACATTATCAAGCTGTATTAGATTCGCCAGAAGGAACTGATCACAATAATATTCGTCAATTTATGCAAAACGGATGGAAAGGTGTGACATTTGAAAACGAAGTGTTGACAAAAAAATAAACTCAAAAAAAAAACGTCTTACAAAATGTAAGACGTTTTTAATTCAACTAAAAAGGAGCCATAAAACTAATCGTATAATGATCGATGGTTTTTCCCTTCAAATCTTTCAATTCCAAAATAACTGGTACTTTATACGATTTTAGCTCGCTTTTCGGAATTTTAATGTCAATTAAACCTTGCTTCAATTCGCCTTCGTCTATCTTTATATATTTATCAGGTTCTACTAGCAATAGGGTTTTTCCACCTTTGAAACCATTCACATTTACAACTAATTTGTACGTTTCATTCGTTTTATTCATCAAACTATATTGCATCGTATTGATAATATAATCGCCTTCTACAACATAATCTTTTCCTGGAACTTGTAAAAATTTTACCTCGACATCACTTCTATTCGACATAAAAATCGTCATAGCAGAAATCATCGCAACCAAAACTAACGTAAACGTGACTAATCTTGCAGTTATTTTGAATGATTTTCCTTGTTCAATATTTTCTTCGGAAGCATATTTTATTAATCCTGTTGGCAAATTAATCTTCGTCATAATATCATCGCAAGCATCCATACAAGCTGTACAATTGATACATTCTAACTGAGAACCATTTCTGATATCGATTCCCGTAGGACAAACCGCCACACATTGACCACAATCGATACAATCTCCTTTTCCTGCAGCAACACGATCTTCACCTTTTCTGAATTTTGAACGTCCATTTGTGCTTTCACCACGTTTAAAATCATACGAAACTTGAATCGTTTTTTTGTCAATCAAAACACCTTGAAATCTCCCGTAAGGACAAACCAACGTACAAACTTGCTCACGAAACCAAGCGAAAACAAAATAAAATAAAACACTAAAAATAAATATTCCGAATAATAAACCACCATGCTCTGATGGACCTTCGGTAATCACTTTTATTAATTCATCCATTCCGATGATATACGCCAATAAGATATTCGAAAAGAAAAATGACAACATATAAAATACAATCCACTTTCCTCCTCTTTTCAGAATTTTCTCTTCGTTCCATTCTTGTTTATCTAATCGAATTTGTTTGCTTCGATCGCCTTCTATCCAATATTCAATTTTTCTGAAAACACTTTCCATAAAAATCGTTTGAGGACATAACCATCCACAAAATAATCGTCCATAAACTGTCGTAAATAAAATAATAAAAACAACACTCACAATCATTCCGAATGCCAATAAGAAAAAATCTGTGGTAAAAAAAGGATAACCGAATAAAATGAAATTTGTATTGAACACATCAAACTTAAAAATAGGATTTCCATTCGGTAATGTTATAAAAGGTAAACCAACCAATAAAATCAATAAAACCGAAGAAACAATTGTACGATAATTCGTGTATTTACCAGAAGGTTTCTTAGCATACACCCATTTTCGTGTCCCTTTTTTATCCATTGTAGCGACTTCGGATCTAAACTGTTCATTCTCTTTTTCGAACCCAAGTTGCGTTGTATCATGCTTTACATCACTCATACCATTTACTTAATATCTATGCAAATTTACCGCTACATCTACGCTAAACTTTGGCACTATTTATGGTATTTATGGTAATATTTACGGATTGATATAAATCATTAATTCATAAAAACATAGACCTACCCCCCTAAACTACCTAGTATGAGAATTTTAATTTATTTTATCACATTATGCTTTGCAAATAGTTTATATGCGCAAGAAATACATAACACAAAAAATGTCTCTCAATTAGCTATTTATCCGAGCTGCGAAGATTCTACAGACAATTATTCGGGGTGTTTTGAAAACAAACTAACAGAAGATGTTTCACAGCGATTAGCGAATATAAAATTGGATAAAATCTTAAAAGGTTCAGGAGATTATTTCGCAAAATTATTTTTTGTGATTGATGAAAACGGAAACTTCACAAATGTAACTTCCCAAGGAAATGAAACTTTAGCAAGAATTTCGACACATATTTTATACAAAATAAATCGTGAACAAGAAGAAAGTGCAACCAAAATAAAACCTGCTTTAGTAGACGGAAATCCTGTAAAAGTTAGTTTTAATATTCCAGTAAAATACAATTTAAAGTAACTACGAATAATATTGTTTTCTGAATTGTTCGGGCGTAAACTCAGTGTATTTTTTGAAGAATTTCACAAAATAAGAAGCATCCTGAAAATTGAGTAAATACGCAATTTCTGTGACCGAAATTTCTTTATTTACCAACAAACGTTTTGCTTCTAAAACAATGCGACTTCTTATTAATTCACCTGCCGAAGTAGCTAACACATCTTTGCAAAGTGCATTCAAATGATTGGGTGTGATGTACAACAATTCGGCATACTCTTTTGGTAATTTTTTGATCTTGAAATTTTGTTCAATAAGTGACTGAAAATTACGCAACAACACCGATTGATAATCATTTTTTTTGACATTTACAGCTTCCAAACTACGTTCAATATCAATGAATAAATTCATCAAATGGAAACCAATTTTTAAATTCGAGAATTGATTATTTTCTTGATTTTCATTTATCATTTCTTCAAAATAACTTGAAATTTTTTCTTGTACATCTGGCGAAATTTCAACCACATGATCTTTCACCAAAATAGATTGTAAAAATCTAAATTTCTGTAAAATGGAAGAATTAATTCCAATCCAATCGAAAAAATTATCAAAGAAATTCACGACAAATCCATCATATTCTTCCTTAAAATACCATTGATGCACTTGCCCTGGTTTCATAAAATACATTGTTCCAGATTTTGCCTCAAATTTCTCAAAATCGATCAAATGCTCGCCACTACCTTCTGTAAAATAGACCAAATGGTAATAATTATGACTGTGAACTTCCTGTAAATGTGGATTACTATCAACATAACCTCTAAAACGATCGATGGAAAACAACTCATTGCTATTTTTTTCGGTATTCAGGTTACAGATATCGTATGTTGGAAAAAGTCTTTTAGTCATTTTGAAACAAATTATCAAGTGTAAAAATAAAGAATATTTGAAAGGAAAAATTTAACTTTAAACAATAGAACATCAAAAATGGAATTTAAAGAGAAAAAAATTGTCTTACTTTCTTTGGATGGCGGAGGAATTAGAGGAATTATATCGTGTGTCATTTTAAAATACATCGAAGATAAATTAAAGGAAATTCATGACGAAAATGCTAAAATAGGCGATTATGTCGATTTTATTGCAGGTACAAGTACTGGTGCTTTAATCGCTTCTTTGTTGTTATCGCCTTCGGAAGATAATCCTAAAAAAGCAAAACACTCGATTACAGATGCGTTGAATATTTATTTGGGAGAAGGAAAAAATATTTTCTCAAAAACATTTTGGACAATTCTCAATAATCCGTTGAGTGTGCTGAAAGATAATTTACCAACACTTGTATTGGAAGAGCAATTAAAAATCGTTTTTGGAGAGACAGAGTTAAAAGATTTGATTCGTCCTTGCGCAATAGTTTCTTATGATACTGAGCATCAAAAACCAAAAATTTTCAATTCGATTGATGGAATTTCTCCTTTCCGAAATTTTTATGTAAAAGATATTTGTCGTGCTTCATCAGCTGCGCCAACTTATTTTGAACCTGCAAAAATAAAATCATTCGCTGATCAAGAATTTAGTTGTATTGATGGTGGTGTTTTTGCAAACAATCCGACTTTTGTTGGTTTTATCGAAACGCAAAAAATAAATTTTAATAAATATTTCAAAGACGAATTAAAATATAATGGAACAGCACCTTTACAAGAATTTATTATCATTTCTCTCGGAAATGGTTCGCGTGCAAAATCATATAAACACGAACATTTAACAGGAATTTCAAAATCTAAATGGGTAGATCCTTTGGTAGACATTTTTATTTCGACTGGCGTTGATATGGTCGATCAGGAAATGAGAAGCATGTTCGCTTTATTGAAGCCAAAATATCAACAAAATTATTATCGATTTAATCCTGAAATTCCAGAATCTGCATTGGATTTAGGAAATGTTTCCAACAGCAACATTAAAACATTATTGGACGTTGCCAATGATTATGTCGCAAAACACAAAGAACATTTGGATGAAGTCGTTCAAAAATTAATTTTCAATCAAATTGAAATCTCATAAAAAAAGGCTTTGAGTAAAATTTCAAAGCCTTTTGTAATTTCTATTTATTTCGAACATAAACAAATATTTCTTGTTCTCTATTCAATCCTCTATTATCCACAATACTTTCTAAACACGCATGACAATCTGTTACAATTCCCTCTCCATTGTAATTCGTGTAACTCCCATTCTCTAGCGCAACAACATGTGGTTTCAACAAATCTGCATTCAGTTTTTTGCGTTCTCCAATCAAGGTGTACACATATTCACGTCCAGTTTCGTCAGTAAAATTATCTACTTTATAAATTTGATCCAATTCTCTTTCGTGATCAATTATAACAAATAAGTAGTCTTTGTGGCTATCTTTTTCAAAAAAAATTCTTCTCATAGCTTCAATTGTTTGACTCAAATTTAATAAAAGAATATTGGTTTTACCAATGAAAATTAAAAAGTTTTAAGAGAATTTTAAAATATTATCAATTTCAAAACAGATAATATTTTACTTTTACATTAGCCAAAACACAAAAATGAAAACTCTTCTAAAAATCTTGACTTTAGGATTAATTTGCCTTATTTGTCAACCAATTTTTGCGCAAAAAAACGCGAAATTAAAACATGACTTCGAAAAAATTATCCGTTCAAAACATTCATTTCCTTTTAATGGAGTTGTGATTGTTTCCAAAAATGGTAAAACGATGTATGAAAAAGTACATTTCTGGTATTATCCTTGTAGGAAATTTGTATCTTGAATCCAACTAAAACGAATAAAATCTAACCAATTGGAATTCAATACAAAAAAAATACTCAAATATTTCTCTCTTACGCTTTTATCAATAATTTTATTGCTGACCATTGCAATTTTTAGTTTACAGTTTCCTGCTGTACAAAATTTTGTAAAAAATAAATTAGTTAATTACCTCGAAAATAAAATACATACAAAAGTTCAATTAGATCGTATTTATATCGATTTTCCAAACAGTTTGGTCATGGAAAATCTTTTTTTACAAGGACAAGATGTCGACACACTTTTATCGGTCAAAAAATTTGACGTTGGTTTAGATATTTGGCAATTGACCAAAAGTAAAGCCGATATAAAATCTATTGATTTAAATGGTGTTCACGCGAATGTTATTCGTAAACCAGATGGAAAATTCAATTTCAATTATATTATCAATGCTTTTGCAACAGACGAAAAAGACGAAAGTCCTTCAAAGCCATTTATCATTTCGTTAGATAAAATAAAACTGAATGATATTAATGTTTCCTTCAATGATCAGCAAGCGGCAAATAACATCAAAGTTTATCTAAATTCATTTGATACGCGTGTCAAAAAATTCGATTTAGAGCAAAATTCGTATGGAATTGGCGATTTCAATTTGGATGGTTTAAAACTAAAATTGAAACAAGATATTGTAAAAGAAGTTGCGAAAAAAGTAGAAGAAAAAGTAGATTCTTTGAATGATCAAAAGCCAATGAAAATTGAATTGAACGGAATTAATTTAACCAATTTTGAAGTAGATTATGGTGATGATATTTCTGGAATGTTTGCTAAAGTCAAATTCAAAGATTTCAAAACGCGTGTTAAAAAACTTGATTTACAACAAAATTCTTATGCGGTTGATGATATTTTGGTGAATGGTTTGTTGGTTGATTTTAATCAAAAAATGGTTGAAAAAATTCAAGAAAATAATGTGGATAGAATTGATCCAACTAGAAAACAAACTCCATTTCAAATTGGGTTGAATAAGATTAATTTGAATGATATCAAAGTCAATTATGGTGACGAAAATTCGAAGACTTTTGCCAAAGTTAACCTAAACGAATTTGAAACTCAAGTCAATAAACTTGATCTTGAAAATTCAATTTTCGACATCGAAAATATTTTGTTGAAAGACGCTGATATCGAAGCGAATTTATTCCTTTCTTCGAACAATTCTACTTCTACTTCATCCACTTCTTCAGCCCCAATGAATTTGGTTTTGAACGAAACGAAATTTGAAAATGTAAAAGTAAAATACAACAATACTGCAGAACGCCGAACAGCTCAAGGAATGGATTTTAATCATTTGGATTTTTCTAAATTAAATCTTGATTTGCGCGATTTCGAAATGAAAAATAACACATTTGCTGGACAAGTAAAAAGTGCTGAAATAAAAGAATCAAGAGGATTGAATATTCAGAAATTAACAACAGATTTCTTGTACGCAGATACACAAGCGTATCTGAAAAACCTTTATTTACAAACACCAAGAACCGTTCTTCGTGACGAAGTTATTTTGCGTTACAATACGATTAATGAGTTAACTTCTCATCCAGAAAATGTTTTGGTTAATGCGAATATCAAAAATTCAAAAATTGGTTTGGCAGATATTTTAAATATTGCTCCAACGCTTAGAAATACGACGCCTTTCGACAAATATCCAAACGCCATTCTGAGTGTTAACACCAATGTAAAAGGAAAAGTAAACGATTTATTGATTAATAATCTCCAAGTTTCTGGTTTAGATGATTTGCAACTTTCGGCTTCTGGAAGAGTGAAAAATGCGATGAATCCAAAGAATTTATTTTATGATTTGAACATCAAAAACTTCTCAACATCTTCTAAAACGATATACAATTTAATTCCGAAAAATACTATTCCAACTAACATTAGAATTCCTTCAAAGCTTTCTGTCAAAGGAAAAGCGAAAGGAACAACCGAAATCATCAATACACAATTGGCAATAAATTCTACGTTGGGAAATGCGAAAATTGATGCAATTGTGGACATGCAAAAAAAGGATGCCGAGAAATATAATGTCAAAGCAGACCTACAAAATTTGGATATTGGAACGCTTATTAGCAACAAGGATTTAGGCAAAATAACAGGAAAAATTAATGCTATTGGAACAAGTTTCAACCCAGAAAAAATGGTTACAAAACTTTCAGGAACCGTTTCATCAGCTTATTACAATAAATATACTTATCAAAATATTACACTCGATGCAAAAGTGAATCATGGAGTATTTGATGCACATATTTTATCAAAAGATCCAAACGCGAATCTTAATTTGACAGCTTCTGGCGTGTACAAAAAAGATTTATCTAATGTAAAATTGAATGGAAATATTGTCAAATTAGATGTTCAAAAACTTGGTTTTTACAACGAACCGATGATTGTTGCAGGAGAAATTGATGCCAATTTCGCTGATTTAAATCCAGATTATTTAAATGGTTCTTTATATCTAAAAAACTTTGCATTATCCAATACAAAAGATATTTTTCCAATGCAAGAAGTAAGCTTGATTGCGACTTCAACTGCTGATTCAAATCAAATTAGTTTGACTTCACAATTGGCCGATTTGGATATGAAAGGAAAATTTAAATTGACACAAATTTTTGGTTCGATAACTTCAACAATTAACCAATATTATGAATTTCAGAAACCAAATAAAGACGAAAAAATAGAACCTCATCAATTCTTTACTTTGAATGCAAAAATTAAAGATGATGAGTTGATTCGAAGATTTGTTCCCGATTTGAAAAGCTTCGAAACCATAACACTTGACGCAACTTATAATGCCGATTCAAAACAAATCAATGTTGATGGAAAAATTCCGAATTTAACGTACGGAACAAATACGATTAACAATGGATTGATAAAACTATCCAACCAAGACGAATCCTTATTGTATTCGTTGAATGTGGATGCATTAAAAAGTGAAAGTTTTCAATTACAAAAAATTGATTTGAATGGTGATATTACAAATAATGTGATCAATTATAACGTTTCGACAAAGGATGCGAAAGATGCAACACAATTTTTGGTGGCTGGAAATCTAAAAACGCTAAACGATATCACGGAAATTAGTCTTAATCCGAATGGATTGGTCTTAAACTACGATGAATGGCAAGTTGGTGAAGGAAATTTAATTCAGTTGAGAAAAGATGGAATTGTGGCGAATAATTTCAGTTTGATGAACAATGGAAGTCAAATTTTATTGCAATCTGAATCGGAAAAAGGAACAAGTCCGCTGAATATTACCATCAAAGATTTCAAAATTGAAACCATTGCAGAAATCATTAAAAAAGATGATTTACCTGCCGAAGGAATAATCAATGGAACAGCTCAAATTAGAGATTTAAACAAAGAAATGACCTTCAATGCTGATTTGACCGTTTCAGATTTAAAAGCTTTCGGAAATCCTATTGGAAATATTATAGCAAAAGTACAAAACACTTCTCCAACCATGATTAACGCTGATATTACCTTAGATGGAAACAGCAACAACATGAAGATTTTTGGAGATTATAATACCAAAGAAAGTGCGTTTGATTTAGCTTTAGATATCAATCGATTAGAAATGAAATCAGTGCAAGGATTTACAATGAATCGAATCAAAGATACAGAAGGTTATATTTCTGGAAATCTAAAAATCGTTGGAACAATGGATAAACCGAGCATTTTAGGTCAAGTCAAATTTAATCAAGTTGGTTTAACGATTGCTGAAACAGGAAGTAATTTCAGAAAAATTGATGACGCGATTGATTTCACGAACAAAGGAATTGAGTTCAATCGATTCAAAATTAATGACAACGATGGCAATTCATTAACGATAAGAGGAGAAATTTTAACGGAAACTTACCGTGACTTCGCCTTCAATTTAACAGCAAATGCACGAGATTTCAATGTGGTAAATTCAGAAAAATCGAACGATGCGATCATGTATGGAAAGTTAGCGGTTAATGCAAACTTAACGATAAAAGGAGATTTAGATTTACCAAAAGTAAACGGAAGTTTAACCGTAACTGATGACACGAATTTCACATTTGTTTTGCCACAATCATCGCCTTCTTTACAAGAGCGCGAAGGAATTGTCGAATTCATTGATCAAGATCAAGTGGCGCTTCAAGAAACGATTAAAACAGACGAATTAAAAGCCGAATCTAAAATAAAAGGTTTAGATGTAAGTGTCAATATTGAAATCAGTAAAGAAGCCAAAACGTCTATTATCATCGACAAAGCCAACGGAGATTTTGTAGAAATACAAGGTGAAGCCGAATTAACAGGCGGAATGGATCCTTCAGGAAAAATGACTTTGGTTGGCGTTTATCAAGTAGAAAAAGGTGCGTACGAACTTTCGGTGAGCTTGTTAAAACGTCGTTTTGATATTCAGAAAGGAAGTACCATTACATGGACTGGCGAGCCAACTACAGCCAATTTAGACATTAAGGCGATTTACAAAACAAAAGCCGCTCCTATTGATTTAATCGAACAACAAATTTCGGGCTATTCTTCTTCTGAAATGAATATGTATAAACAACGAATTCCGTTCAATACCGAGTTAATTTTGAAAGGTGAATTATTAAAACCTGATATTAAATTCAATATTTCAATGGATAAAGACAATCCTTCCATTGCAACTGCGGTGATCGAAAATACACAATCGAAATTGGATCAGTTGAAAAATGATGAAGCCGAAATGAACAAGCAAGTGTTTGCCTTATTGTTGCTGAATCGTTTTATTGGCGAAAATCCATTCGAAAGTAAAACAAGTGTTTCTGCAGAAACAATGGCGCTACAAAGTGTAAGTAATATTTTGTCACAACAGTTGAATAATTTGGCGGATGATTTAATCCAAGGAATTGATATCGATTTGGGATTAGATACAGAAGACGATTATTCTTCGGGATCTAAAAATACACGAACAGACCTGAATGTTGCCTTGAGCAAACGTTTGTTAAACGACCGAATGAAAGTTTCGGTTGGAAGTAATTTTGGTTTAGATGGTGATGCACGAGAAAATGAAAACATGACCAATATTGCAGGTGATATTACGATCGATTATAGTTTATCGCGTGATGGTCGATACATGTTGAGAGCTTATCGAAAAGATGAATACCAAGTCGCATTACAAGGACAAATTGTAGAGACAGGCGTTGGATTTATCATCACATTAGATTACGATAAATTCAAAGAAATTTTCGAGAAAAGAAGAAAAAATAGAGCGAACAGAGCAAATAGAAAAACACAAAATCAAGAAGTGAAACCATGAAAAAATCAACCTTAACGTATATTAAAATTATTGCATATTCATTTTCTGCTCTAGGTATTTCTTCTTGTAGCAATACACGTTTTCTGAAAGAAGGTGAGATGCTTTACACAGGTTCTAAATTAACGATAAAAGGCGATTCGTTAAGCAAAACTGACAAAGCAGAATTAAAAGATAATCTCGAAAAAAATATCATCCCCAAACCTAATTCAAGTTTTTTTGGACTTCGTCCTCGTTTGTACATTTACAACATCACGAGCGAACCTAAAAAGCAAAAAGGATTGAAATATTGGTTGAAATATAAAGTGGGTGAAAAACCTGTTTTATTGGGTGATGTCGACATCGAATTCAATAAAGATATTTTAGTTAATTATTCTGAAAACAAAGGTTATTTCAATGCCAAAGCACAGGGTGATACAATAAGTACAAACAAAAAAGCGGAAGTGCATTATGTCTTACAACCGCGCAAACGTTATTACATCAACCAAGTTAATTTCCCAAAAGATACCACTTTAGCGATCAACAAAGAAATTAAAAAAACGCAAGCAAATACGTTACTGAAAGATAAGCAACCTTTCGATTTGGATGTGATCAAGGCAGAACGAGAACGAATAGATGCGCGTCTGAAAGAAAATGGTTATTATTATTTTCATCCTGATAACATCATTGTGCAAGCGGATAGTACAGTTACGAATAAGCAAGATGTCGAACTATTTGTCAAGTTAAAAGATAAGACACCAGAGCAAGCCAAAAAACAATATAGCATTGACAAGGTTATTGTTTTCCCAGATTATAACATTCGAGACGCACGAAAAGGCATCTATAAAATGCCGATGAACAACGATTCCTTAGCAAAATACGAGCAAAATGGTTTTTACATGGTTGATCTAAAAAATAGTTTCAAACCAAAAGTTTTTGACCGTGTGTTATATTTTAAAACGGGAGAGATTTACAACCGAGCAGATCATAATTTAACCCTGAATCGATTAATTAATTTGGGTGTTTTCAAATTTGTGAAAAATGATTTCGTGATTTCTGATTCGGTTAACCATAAATTTGATGTGTATTATACCTTAACACCACGCGAATTTCAGTCGTTGAGATTAGAAGTTTTAGGACGAACAAACTCGGCGAATTATGGTGGTGGTGAGTTAAATCTCAATTGGACACATCGCAATATTTTCAAAGGGGCAGAACAGCTTAAAATGGCTTTATATGGAGCATTTGACATGCAATTGGGCGGACAAAAAGATGCGAATAATATTTTTAGAGCTGGTTTTAATACGCAACTTTCGATTCCAAGAATTGTCGCGCCTTTCAAATTTCATTCGTCAAGTGCGTTTGTACCGAGAACCAATATTGAGATTGGTTACGAATATCAAAACAGATCGAGATTATATACACTTCATAATTTCAATACTTCTTTTGGTTACGTTTGGAAAGAGAATGCGCAAAAAGAACACAATTTAAAAGTTTTTAGTGCGACTTTATTGTTTCCAGAAAAAGTAACAGATGAATATAACAGCAAGATTTACGATTCAATTGGAAATATCATCAACCCAAGTTTAAAACGTGTAGTGGACAAACAATTAATCTTTGGACCACAATATTCATACACGTATACAACCACGATGTTACCACGAAAAAGCACATTTTACTACCGTGGATCTGTCGATTTAGCGGGAAATTTAACTGGTTTGATTACAGGTGCAAATGTAAAAAAAGACAAGGAAAAAAAGATTTTCAAAATTCCATTTAGTCAATACGCAAAAATGGAACACGACTTCCGTTTTTATCATAAATTTTCAGATAAATCATCAATTGCCACACGATTTATTGGTGGCATCGCTTATCCGTACGGAAATTCAGAATTTGTTCCCTACTCGAAACAATTCTTTGTCGGAGGAAGCAACAGTATTCGCGCATTTAGAGCGCGAACATTAGGACCAGGAAGTTATGATCCACGTAACCAAAATGCAAATTTCTTTTATGATCAATCGGGTGATATTAAATTAGAAGTAAATGCAGAATTTAGACAAAAATTATTCAGTTTTCTTAACCTTGCCTTGTTTGTTGATGCTGGAAACATTTGGTTAATTAACGAAGATGAAACACGTCCAGGTGCTAAGTTTTCAAAAGAGTTTATGAATGAAATTGCAGTTGGAGCTGGTTTAGGACTACGTCTAGATTTTAATATCTTAATTTTAAGATTAGATTTAGCAACACCGCTTCGTGTCCCATATTATGAAAAAAATGATCGATGGACATTTGATAAGATTGATTTCGGAGATAAAGCATGGCGAAAAGATAATTTAATTTTGAATATTGCCATTGGATATCCGTTCTAAGCAAAGCGTAAAGCAAAAATAAAAAAAATGAGCGTCACAATGGACGCTCATTTTTTTTATTTAATCATATATTTATTTCAAATCAAAACGATCTGCATTCATCACTTTATTCCAAGCGGCAACGAAATCATGTACAAATTTATCTTGCGCATCAGCTTGTGCATAAACTTCTGCTACGGCACGTAATTCAGAATTTGAACCGAATACTAAATCCGCACGAGTTCCTGTCCATTTTGGTGCTCCAGTTTTACGATCAGATCCCATGTAGATTTCTTTCGTTTCATCTGTCGCTTTCCAAACAGTACCCATATCCAATAAATTCACAAAGAAATCATTTGTCAATTGACCTGGACGATCAGTGAAAATACCATGTTTCGAACCATCATAATTCGCATTCATCGCACGCATTCCACCAACTAAAACTGTCAATTCTGGAGCAGTCAACGTTAACAATTGTGCTTTATCAATCACCAATTCTTCTGTCGAAACAGATCTTCTTGTGTTTTTGCGGTAGTTTTTAACCCCATCTGCAATTGTTTCTAAGTACGCTACAGATTCAACCTCTGTTTCCTCTTGCGTTGCATCTCCACGACCTGCTGCAAACGGAACTGTAATTGTTTTTCCAGCATCTTTTGCTGCTTTTTCAATCGCTGCATTTCCTCCTAAGACAATTAAATCGGCAATCGAAACTTGTTTTGACGAATTCGCTGAATTAAATTCTTGTTGAATATTTTCTAAAGCTGTTAAGACTTTATTCAATTGAATTGGATTATTTGCTTCCCAATTTTTCATTGGTTCCAAACGAATACGCGCACCATTCGCTCCTCCACGTTTATCCGATCCACGGAAAGAAGAAGCCGAAGCCCAAGCTGTAGAAACCAATTCTGAAACAGATAATCCTGAAGCTAAAATTTTCGCTTTCAAATCAGCGATATCAGCCTCGTCAATTAATTCATGCGTAACAGCTGGAATTGGATCTTGCCAAGTGAATACTTCATTCGGTACATCTGCACCTAAATAACGAGAAAGTGGTCCCATATCACGGTGCGTTAACTTGAACCACGCTTTACGGAAAGCATCTTCAAATTCTTCTGGATGTTCCAAGAAACGACGTCCAATTTTTTCGTAAGCTGGATCCATGCGTAACGCAATATCCGAAGTCAACATCGTTGGTCTTAATTTTTTTGAAGCATCATGCGCATGTGGAATAATTTCGCCTACATCTTTTGCTACCCATTGATGAGCACCTGCAGGAGATTTTGTTAATTCCCATTCGAAACCAAATAAATAACTTAAAAATAAATTTGACCATTCTGTTGGTTTACTTGTCCAAGTTACTTCAATACCAGATGTAATTGTATCACCTGCATTTCCTGTTCCGTACGAGTTTTTCCAACCCAAACCTTGCATTTCCAAATCAGAAGCTTCAGGGTCTGGTCCTACATGATCAGCCGAAGCCGCACCATGTGTTTTTCCGAAAGTGTGACCACCGGCAATCAACGCCAATGTTTCTTCATCATTCATCGCCATACGCGCAAACGTATCACGAATATCGCGTGCAGAAGCCAAAGGGTCTGGATTACCATCTGGTCCTTCTGGATTCACGTAAATTAATCCCATTTGTACCGCAGCCAACGGATTTTCTAAATCGCGATCACCAGAATAACGGCTATTTGCACCACCACTCTCTTCTAACCATATTTTTTCAGAACCCCAATAAACATCCATATTTGGTTCCCAAACATCAGCACGACCACCAGCAAAACCTAACGTTTTGAATCCCATCGACTCTAATGCTACATTTCCTGTTAAGATAATTAAATCTGCCCACGAAATTTTATTACCATATTTTTGTTTGATAGGCCAAATTAAACGACGCGCTTTGTCCAACGAAACGTTGTCTGGCCATGAGTTAAGCGGCGCAAAACGTTGCTGTCCTTCACCTGCTCCACCACGACCATCTTGCACACGGTATGTACCCGCACTATGCCACGCCATACGAATGAAAAATGGACCATAATGCCCAAAATCTGCTGGCCACCAATCTTGAGAATCAGTCATCAAAGCTTTTAAATCAGCTTTAACAGCTTCTAAATCTAATTTTTTAAATTCTTCGGCGTAATTAAAATCTTCCCCCATTGGGTTCGATTTGTTTGAATGTTGACGTAAAATATCAACTTTTAATTGATTTGGCCACCAATCTTGATTTTGTGTTCCTTCTCCTGCCACTGGTTTTGACATTGTACCATTGTGGAAAGGGCATTTTGAAATATCACCTCCTTGATTCTCCATGAATACTATTTTTTTATGTTTAATAATTTTTGTTTTGTAAATATCATAAATATAGTAATTTGTCTTATCAATTAAAAATCAAATTGTTTTATCAATCAATCAATTTATTTTATATAGAATGTAAATTAAATAGTTATTAATTATATTATAAAAATTGATTCGTTTATTTTTAATGAGTAAAGAGATTTCGAGAATCCTCTAGCTTTTAAGTTTATATCTGTATCAAGATAAAACTACATTTCACATAATATCAATGCATAGAAATTTTCAATCTTAACTTCAATATATCTTAACATCGTAAAATTATTATAGTCAAAAAAATGTTTATACATTTGTAACAATGAAATTTATAATTCTCATAATTGCATTATATGTTAATGTTCTATCATTTGTTCCGTGTCAGGATACAAATAGTAATGGAGCACTAACTTCTATGGTACATAGTGAGAATGAAACACCTAATCATAAAGATCAATGTAGTCCTTTGTGCGTTTGTAATTGTTGTCAAATTACAATTTCATCAATGAAATTTACACGATTACTAAAAACTCCTAAAGTTTTTGAACCAAATACTTCCAAGAAAATACAATTCAAAAAGAATACAATTCAAAACCAATTGTATGCCGATATCTGGCAACCTCCTAAAATAAATATTGCTTAACGAGACGATTTCTTTTTTCGTCTACACATTGATTTCAATTGATATAAAATTGAAGTCAACACTTTTCTGTGCTCATTTATTTTGATAATAAGTGGGTAATGTTAATACAATTAATCAAATTATCTGTGTTAGATAAAATCATAAAATTTAGTATCCAAAACAAAATTGTTATTGGAATTATGACTGTATTGTGGATTATCTGGGGCGTATGGAGCGCAACAAAATTGCCAATAGATGCGGTACCCGATATTACCAACAATCAAGTCCAAATTATTACGGTCAGCCCTACTCTAGCTGGTCAAGAAGTAGAACAATTGGTCACTTTTCCAATTGAGCAAAGTATTGCGAATATTCCTGATATCGAAGAAACAAGAAGTATTTCTCGTTTTGGTTTATCTGTGATTACGGTAGTGTTTAAAGAAGATGTAGATATTTATTTTGCGCGTCAATTAGTCAACGAAAAATTAAAAGAAGCACAAGAAGACATTCCGCAAGGTGTTGGCATTCCCGAATTATCACCTGTGAGTACTGGTCTTGGAGAAGTCTATCAATATATTTTACATCCTAAAAAGGGAAGTGAGAAAAAATACAATTCAAAACAATTGCGCGAAATGCAAGATTGGATTGTTCGTAGACAATTAAACGGAACGCCTGGTGTTGCTGAGATCAATAGTTTCGGTGGAGAATTGAAGGAATACGAAGTTGCTTTAGATCCGAATAGATTGCGCGCAATGGGAATTAGTGTATCGGATATTTTTGATGCCTTAGAAAAAAATAATCAAAATACTGGAGGAGCTTACATCGATAAGAAGCCAAATGCTTACTTTATTCGAGGAATTGGAATGGTAACTTCTTTAGATGATGTAAAATTAATTCCTATAAAAAATGCGACGGGAACTGTTTCTATTTTTATAAAAGATGTAGCTGATGTAAGACTAGGACATGCCATACGATACGGAGCAATGACTTACAATGGTGAAGTAGATGCTGTTGGTGGTGTTGTGATGATGTTAAAAGGTGCGAATTCTAATGAAGTAGTTAATCTAATTAAAGAAAAAATACCAACAATTCAAAAATCGTTACCAGATGATATCGTCATCGAGCCTTTCCTTGATCGAACGAATTTAGTAAATCGTGCAATTAAAACAGTAGAAAAAAATCTGATCGAAGGTGCATTAATTGTCATTTTTGTATTGGTTATTTTTCTTGGTAATCTAAGAGCTGGTTTAATCGTTGCATCTGCCATTCCTCTATCCTTATTATTTGCATTAGGAATGATGAATGTTTTTGGTGTGAGTGCGAATTTAATGAGTTTAGGAGCTATTGATTTTGGATTGATAGTCGATGGAGCAGTTATTATTGTAGAAGCGACTTTACATCATCTAGGGCTTAGAAAATCAACGCATCGATTAACCCAAAAAGAAATGGATGAAGAGGTTTTTCTTTCAGCTTCAAAAATTAGAAATTCAGCCGCATTCGGGGAAATCATCATACTTATTGTCTACATTCCTATTCTTACTTTGGTTGGTGTAGAAGGAAAAATGTTTACACCAATGGCTAAAACAGTTGGCTTTGCAATTCTAGGCGCATTGATTCTTTCGTTAACGTACATCCCAATGATGAGTGCTTTATTTTTATCAAAAAAGCCTACTCTCAAAGCTTCTTTTTCAGATAAAATGATGGTGAAAATCCATAAAGTTTATGAACCATTATTAGAAAAAGCAATCCGAATCAAATATTGGTTAGTTGGTATTACTGTTGCAATTTTTGCAGTATCAATTATTCAATTCAGAAATATGGGTGGCGAATTTATTCCACAATTACAAGAAGGTGATTTTGCTTTTCACTGTATTTTACCACAAGGAAGTTCCTTAACCCAAAGTTTAGAAACATCCATGCAAGCTTCTCGAATTTTAAAAGAATTTGATGAAGTAAAAATGGTCGTTGGTAAAACAGGTTCCGCTGAGGTTCCTACAGATCCTATGCCTCCTGAAGCAACAGATATGATTGTGGTTCTAAAACCAAAGGACGAATGGAAACGTAACATTTCTTATGAAGAATTAGGTGATGAAATGATGGAAAAACTAGAGGTTATTCCTGGTGTTTTCTTTGAAAAAAATCAACCAATCCAAATGCGTTTTAATGAATTGATGACAGGAATTCGACAAGATGTAGCTGTCAAAATTTTTGGCGAAAATTTAGATTCTCTCTCTTATTATGCAGATAAAACCTCAAAAGCAATTCAATCTGTTGAAGGTGTTACAGCGCCACAAGTGGAACGCGTAAGTGGTTTGCCTCAGATTAATGTTGAATATGACCGAATCCGAATGGCAAATTATGGATTAAACATTCAAGATGTAAATGATATGTTGAGTACAGCATTTGCTGGAAAAACAGCTGGACAAGTTTTCGAGAATGAACGACGCTTTGATTTGGTTGTTCGATTGGATAGTGCGCATCGAAAAAGCATTGATGACATTAACAATTTAATGATTCCTACAAGTTCTGGTAATCAAATTCCGATCTCTCAGGTGGCAAATGTGAGTTATAAATTAGGCGCTTCACAAATTAGTCGCGAAGAAGGAAAACGAAGAATTGTAATTGGTTTCAACGTAAAAGATCGCGATGTACAATCGGTTGTAAAAGATATTCAGACAAAATTAGACAATGAACTCAAATTACCTTCTGGCTATTATTTCACCTATGGAGGGCAGTTCGAAAATCTGCAAGCAGCTAGTCAACGTTTGATGATTGCTGTACCAATCTCCTTATTATTAATTTTTATGTTATTGTATTTCACATTTCATTCATTCAAACAAGCAGCATTAATTTTCACAGCAATTCCAATGAGTGCAATCGGAGGTATTTTTGCATTAATTATTCGCGATATGCCATTTAGTATTAGTGCCGGAATTGGTTTTATTGCTTTGTTCGGAGTAGCTGTTTTAAACGGGATTGTTTTAATTGGAACATTCAATCAATTAGAAAAAGAAGGAGAAAAAAATATTCTAAAACGAATAATGGAAGGAACCAATATCCGATTACGACCAGTATTAATGACAGCAACAGTTGCATCGTTAGGATTTTTACCGATGGCAATTTCCACAGGCGCAGGTGCCGAGGTTCAAAAACCTTTAGCAACAGTTGTCATTGGAGGATTAATCACAGCTACTTTTTTAACCTTATTTGTATTACCAATGTTATATTTAATATTTAATTCAAAACTTCCGAAAATAAAATTGAATTCAAAAAATTCACTTCCATTCCTTGTCATCGGAATGTTTTTGATGGGACAATCTATTCAAGCGCAAACTCTTTCAATTAATATTCAAGAAGCTCAACAAATTGCAATTGAAAATAATCCATTAATCAAAGCAAATGAACGAAGTATTTCATCAAGTGAAGCTTTAAAAGGAACCGCAAATGAATTACCAAAATTAAATGTGGAAGCACAACTTGGGCAATATGCGAGTCCAAAATTTGATTATGGTTTATCTATTTCTCAAAGTATTCCATTTCCAACGATTTTTAAACACCGAAAGGCAGTGTTAGAATCAGAAGTGAATAACAAGAAGATACAAAAGGAAGTGACAACAAACGAATTGTTGAAACAAGTGAGAACCTATTTCTATCAGATCGAATATTTAGAATATAACCATGATCAACTCGAACAATTAAATAAACTTTATTTAGAATTTATTCGAATTGCTTCGGTTCGATTTAATGCAGGTGATATTAAGAAAATCGAAATTAATACAGCAGAAACACAACAAGGAGAAATCAATTTGTTGCTGAAACAAAACAAAGTGTATTTAGCAAATGCGTACAAAAATCTAAACGTATTATTGAATACCGAAGAGAATTTTACAATTACCAAAGAGACAAATTATATTCCATTAAAATTGAGTGGAATTTTAGACGGTTCTACAATTGATAATAATCCTACTCTCAAAGCTTTTTACCAACAGATGGAAATTACAGAACGAAACAAAGAAGTCGTAAAAGCCGAAGGTTTACCAGAATTTTCACTTGGTGTAAACAGTTTATCGATGATTGGAATGCACGAAAAAAATGGAGTACAAAGGTATTACAATGGCCTTGATCGTTTTACTTCTGTAAACCTTGGTGTTGCAATTCCATTAACGTTTGGTGCTACAAAGGCAAAAATCAAAGCTTTGGAATATGATAAACAAGCCATTCAAGAAACAGCCAATTTTCAAAAACAACAGTTAACGATTCAACTTGATAATTCAATTAATCAATATCAACAAGATTGGGAACAATATGAGTATTATGTAAACCAAGCCATTCCAAATGCAGAAAAAATTGTAAAAGCAGCTCAATTGGGTTATAAAACTGGTGAAATTTCGTATGTCGAATATCTTTTTGCCTTACAAACCGCAACGGATATTCAATTAAAATATCTTGAATCGATACAACAAGTCAATCAAACTGTTGTCAATATTAATTCTATCATCAATCAATAAAATGAAAAAAATAAAGATTATTATCTATAGCGTGTTAGCCATATTATTTCTAAGTAGTTGTACCAAAGAAACAAAAACGGAACAACCAATCGAGGAAAAAAAAGCTGAGCACGAAGAAGCGCCACAAACAGTTGCTACGCTAACAGAAGAACAAATGAAGGCTGTTGGTGTAAAACTGGGAACTATTGAAGTAAAGGAGCTAACGGCTATGATTAAAGCAAATGGACTTTTGAATGTTCCGAATAGCAATATGGCAAGTGTTGCATCTATGTTTGGTGGAGTAATACAAACATTGCCAATTCAGGAAGGTTCGTATGTCAAAAAAGGACAAGTAATTGCGACAATTTCAAACCCAGAATTTATTATTACACAAGAGCAATACTTAACTGTTTTGAGTCGAATTACCTATGCAGAGCAAGAATTTAGACGACAAAAAGAATTGTTTGATAACGATGCTGGTGCAAAAAAGAATCTTCAGAACTCTTCTGCCGAATTGAAAACATTACGTTCTCAAAAAGCATCTTTATCTCGTCAACTTCAAATGATGGGAATTAATCCTTCTAAAGTAACCAATGCAAATTTGAGAAATGGAATGGTAATTACAGCACCAATTAGTGGAACAGTAAGTAAAATTATTGCGCAAATAGGAAGTTATGTAGATGTCTCATCTCCCGTCGCTGAAATCATTGATAATAGTTCTATTCACTTAGATTTGCAAGTTTTCGAGAAAGATTTACCTAAAATGAAAGTTGGTCAAGTCATTCAATTTGAATTAACAAACAATCCAGGAAACAGTTACGAAGCAGTCGTGTACAGTATTGGTTCTTCTTTCGAAAATGAAAGTAAAACCATTGCAGTACATAGCAAAGTACGAGGAAATAAATCTGGATTGATAAATGGAATGAATATTACAGGAGCCGTAAGCTTAAGTAATTCCTCTACACCTGCTGTTCCCAATGAAGCAATTGTAGAAGCGGATGGTAAATTTTACATCTTTGTCAAAACAAACAAAAAAGTAGAAGAGCATACAGACGAAGAAAGTAAAGATCCGAACGAAAAGAACAAAGAACATAAAAATGAAAAATCGATAAACTTTGAAAAAATCGAAGTTGTAAAAGGTTCTTCAGATATGGGTTACACAGCTATTACAACCGTAAATGAAATTGATCCAACTACACAGATTGTTGTAAAAGGAGCCTTTTTCGTTAATGCTAAATTAAGTAATTCTGGCGATCACGGACATTAAAAACAATTCAAATAAATTGAGTTGTTCCCCTAACTAACTTCCAATAAAAAGTCCGATAAACAATATGTTTATTGGACTTTTTATAGTTGTAATAAATAAGTAACTATTTAATTCGTAATTCAAAAATCTCAAATACTTTTTAATAATTCGTTATCATCGTCTAATTCTTCGATACAACGTTTTACAAACGTCACTCAGACTGACGCGATACTGAGAAGCTGAAATAAATTCAACTTGACGAATCGTTGTCATTTAAAAAAATATTTGAAATAAAGAATTTGAGATTAAGAGGAGGAGCCATGGTATGGCTCAGGTATTCCTTTTCTTTTATGTCACTTTTTTTCGTCAAAAAAACTAACGAAAAAAGACTTGGCCGTAAACCTCTCTACTAAAAATGTTCTCATTTCACTAAAGATTTTAAAAACCCTACGGGCTAAAACCTTTTTTACGTTTTATTCAACCATTTTCTTAACGTGTGAGTTTTAATGCCGGGTTTTCATCCTTTTTCAATATTCAAATCCACTTTCAACAAAGAATTTATAAACTGTTATTGCTGAAAAGTCGAGTGTCAATTCGGCGTAAAGAGCGTTAAAAATGATTTACTGTTCACATTTTTATGTGAATGATTTAAAGCATTTAGCGAATAGCCATTATTGACCGACTTGTAAGCACGGACTTGATTTTTTGATTACTTTTTGATCAAGACTTCCCCAAAGGGTATATGAATTCATTTGAAAACAATAATAACCCATGAATAAAAAGTAATAAATAAAGAACTACTAATTATTCTCTTATTCACGTAATTATGTTCAGAACCTCAACTCGTTGTTATTTTGAAGTATCGAGAAATCTATTACTTTCATTTTTTATTCATGGTCTTTTTTATTTTATGAATATTGAATTCATATGCCCTTCGGGGAAGCTCATCCAAAAAACATTTGAAATTAAAAATTTTGAGATTAAGAGGAGGAGCCATGGTATGGCTAGATCGGAAGAGCGTCGT
>NZ_DFRA01000023.1:0-17822 GCF_002378465.1 Empedobacter sp. UBA3475
CTACAATTTACTGCTTTTTAGTAGCTTGTACAACTTTTATATACAAGCTAATACAAATGCACTACGGGTTTTTCTATAAAAATATACCTATGATAAATAAAGATAAAAATATTAATATCCAAAAATGGATTGATGATTATACATTGGACCTATTAAAAAAAACTAACTATTTAATATCTAGCAAAGAAGATGCAGAAGATTTAGTACAAGATGTTTTTATTTCAGCTTTTGAAAATTATGAGAAATTTCAATGGAATAGCTCTGTAAAAACTTGGTTAATTAGTATTTTGAAAAATAAAATTTCTGATTTTTACAGAAAAAAATATAATAATAAAAATGAGATCACTTTAGATTATTTTTTTGATGAAAATGGTAATTGGATTGATAAAAATATATTAAATGATTGGACAGAAAATGAAAATAATATTAGAGAAAACTATTTAGAAAATTGTTTAGAAAAATTACCTAATAAATGGTTAATTCCTATAAAACTATACTATTTAAAACAAAAAAAAACAGAACTTGTTTGTCAGGAAATAGGAATTACATCGACTAATTTATGGAAGATTCTTCAAAGAGCTAGATTACAATTAAGAGAGTGCATTGAATCTAATTTATCTAATTAAAAATTAACTTATGTGGAATAAAATTATTCATTGGGTTATTATGCCTTGTAATGAAATAACATTTGAAATAGAGAAAAAAAATGCAAAAAAAATCTCATTAATTCAAAATTTGAGATTGAATTTACATATTTATAGTTGTAAATGGTGCGCTTCTTACTACAAAAAAGTAAAGCTAATAGATAATCTTTTGAATAAACAAAATTCAAAAGAAAAATTAATTAATGTAGATGCTCTAAAATCTAAAATAAAGTCCAAAATAGAAACTCATTGTAAACATGAATAAATACATTACGAATGTTTATTATCAAAAAATAAAGTGTATAAATAATATTTTCTTTTTAAACTGCTATTTTTAAGACTAAAATTTTTATTAAATAATTTCCAAAGTATAGTCTAAAGTTAATTTTTATTTTAATTATAATACATCACATATTTAATGAAATTTAAGATAAATTCATAAAACAATAAAAAAACTCAAACCATTTTAAATGATACATTTACAATGGTTTTTTTTTTGTAAAAATTATAGAAAGATTAATATCTAACAAAAAAAAATAGATTTTTTTTGTCAGGTTTTAATTATTTATACGACTACTATTATAAAAGATCGTATATACAATAAAAATTATTAAAAAATGGAAACAAAAAATTTAGTTCATACTCATAAAGATAATTTGAATATTAATTCACCCTTTATAAATCTTTACAAAATAGGATATTACTTACCTCTATTTGGAACAGTATTACTTTTAGTGTGGATAGGCATTTTTAAGTTTACACCAACAGAGGCTCAAGCTATAAAGTCTCTTGTAGAAAATCACCCATTATCGTTTTGGATTTATAAAATATTTAGTGATCAAACTGTATCTAATATAGTTGGAGTACTTGAATTACTTGTAGCATTATTAGTTGTTTTAACTTTAAAATATCAATCATTAAAAAAATATGCGGGAATAGCTATTCTTATTATTTTCGGAACAACTCTTAGTTATCTTTTTACAACTCCCGGGATTTGGAAATTTGTTGATGGAGTTCCTGTAACAGATTTTTTCATTTTAAAAGATATAGCTTACTTCGGCTTTGGTTTCACTCTTTTAGCTCAATCTTTAAATAAAAAATCATGAAAAAATTATTCATCATAAGCTCATTAATTATTACAGGAATAATACTAACAAGTATAAGTTGTAAAACTCATAAAAATAATTTAGTTAAATCGAATAAACATCAGAAAATGAATAACACATCAGAAAATGAAATATATTTTGCAGGAGGATGCTTTTGGGGAACAGAACATTTTTTTCAACAGGTCAGAGGGGTTACAAATACAGTTGTAGGTTATGCTAATGGAACTATAGAAAAGCCTTCTTATAAAGAAGTGATCACAGGTAAAACTGGTTTTGCTGAAACTGTCAAGGTAACTTATAATCCTGATATAGTTGATCTAGGATTATTAATTGATTTGTATTTTAAGACAATAGATCCTACGAGTCTAGACAAACAAGGAAATGACTTAGGGACACAATATAGAACAGGAATTTATTATACAAACCCAACTGACTCTAAATTAATCGATCAGAAGTTAAAAGATTTAGAAAAAAATTATAATCAAAAAATTGTAGTAGAAAATATGCCTTTACATAATTTTTATGATGCAGAAAATTATCATCAAGATTATTTAAATAAAAATCCAAAAGGATATTGCCATATATCACCAAGTTTATTTGATGATGCTCGTAAGGCAAATCCTATTCAAGAAAAAGAATATATCAAAGAAAGCCAAAGTGAACTTAAAAAACATTTAACTTCTTTGCAATACGATGTTACACAAAATGGTGCAACAGAAAAACCTTTTTCAAATGAATATAATTCTGAATTTAGAGAAGGAATTTATGTAGACATAACAACTGGTGAACCTCTTTTTGTGTCAACGGATAAATTTGAATCAGGTTGTGGCTGGCCAAGTTTCTCAAAACCAATCAGTAAAAATCTTATTGAAGAAATAAATGATAATTCTTTTGGAATGAAAAGAACTGAAGTAAGAAGTAAAACTGGTAATGCTCATTTAGGTCATGTTTTTGATGATGGCCCAAAAGATAAAGGAGGATTGAGATATTGTATTAATAGTGCATCATTAAAGTTTATATCAAAAGAAGAAATGAAAGCTAAAGGATATGAAAAATATTTATCCTTAATAAAATAAAAACTAATAAAATTCTATTTCTAAATATTATAAAAGGTATTACTTAATGTTTACAGATTGTAATTTTTAATAAAACATTTGTTAATGTTTTACAAAATTATATTTTGTACAATATAATTTTGTAACTTTGTTATGTAATTTAATATTGATGAACTATGAAAGATACGCTAGAACTAGATAATCAATTTTGTTTTCCCATATATGCGCTTTCAAAAAAGATAATCAACATGTACCGTTTATATTTAGATCCACTTGATATTACCTATCCACAGTATTTAGTGCTTATGGTTTTATGGAAAGAACAACAGCAAACAGTAGGGCAATTAGGTGAAAAACTTTTTTTAGACAGCGGTACACTAACACCCTTACTAAAAAGAATGGAGCAAAAAGAAATGGTTGTTAGAAGTAGAAATATTGAAGATGAGCGCATTGTAGTAATTTCTTTGACCAAAAAAGGAAGTGCTTTGAAAGAGAAAGCCAAAGATATTCCTGAAAAATTGTTAGAATCAATGGCGATATCTGTAGATGAGCTTAAACAATTAAAAAAAATAGCAAATAAAATTTTAAACAAACAACAATGAAAAAATTATATGAAACTCAGGCTACAGCTACGGGAGGTAGAAGTGGACAAGTAAAAAGTGAAAACGGTGTTTTAGATATGCAAGTACGTACTCCAAAAGCATTAGGAGGTGCAAATAATGACTTTTTAAACCCTGAAATGCTATTTGCAGCAGGATATTCTGCCTGTTTTGATAGTGCATTGAATTTGGTGATCAAACAGCAAAAAATAAAAACAGGAGAAACGAGCGTTACAGTAAAAGTAGCTATCGGACAATTAGAAAGCGGAGGTTATGGTCTTGCAGCTGAGATACATGCTAATATACCAGGTGTTTCAATGGAAGAAGCTCAAAAGCTTATTGAAACAGCACATAAAGTATGTCCTTATTCTAATGCAACTCGTGGAAATATTGAAGTTATATTAAGTGTTTCTGTAAATTAATACAAATGATATGGAAATTATAGCAAGTATTTTAACCGCAGTTGTTGCAATTGAACATTGTTACATTCTTTGGATGGAAATGTTTGCTTGGGAAACAGCAGGTAAAAAAACATTTAAATCTTTACCAAAAGATTTATTTACTCCTACGAAAGCATTAGCTGCTAATCAAGGTTTATATAACGGTTTTTTGATTGCAGGACTTATTTGGTCTTTTCTTATAGAAAATCATGAATGGAGTTGTAATATTCGTCTATTCTTTTTAGGATGTATTACTGTTGCAGGTATTTTTGGAGGTATAACCTCTGGTAAAAAAATATTTTTTATACAAGGTATTCCTGCTTTAATTACCATGTTGTTTGTGTTTTTAACGAAATAATTAAAAAAATGTCATTAATAGAAGATTTAAATTGGAGACATGCAGTAAAAGCATACAATCCATCGCAAAAAGTTAGTCAAGATAAAATTGATAAAATTTTAGAAGCTGCTAGACTAGCACCTACTTCATCTGGATTACAACCTTTTAAAGTATTAGTTGTAGAGAACCAAGATTTAAAAAATCAATTAGTAGAAGGAGCTCTTAATCCTGAATGTATGAGAGATTGTTCACATGTAATTATTTTTGCTGCTTGGGACAACTATACAGCAGAAAGAATTGATAAAGTATATGATTTTACTACAGATGAAAGAGGATTGCCAAGAGGTCGTTTCGGAAGTTATACAGATAAAATAAAAGGTATTTACTTGAATACATCAGCAGAGGAAAATTTTGCACATACTGCTCGTCAAACTTATATTGCATTAGGGCTTGCATTAGCACAAGCTGCTGAGTTAAAAGTTGATACTACTCCTGTAGAAGGTTTTGATAACGCTATTGTAGATAAAGTTTTAAAATTAGACGAGTTAGGTCTTAAAAGTGTATCTTTAATGTATGTTGGTGTTGCCGATCCTGAATTAGACTGGATTGGATCTATGAAAAAAGTTAGACTACCAAACGAAGAATTTATTGTTGAATTTAAATAATTAAAATTATGAAAATATTATTTGTTGTTACTTCTCATGATGAATTGGGAAATACAGGACATAAAACAGGATTTTGGGTAGAAGAATTTGCTGCTCCTTACTACAAATTTGTAGATGCTGGACACGAAGTTACTATTGCTACACCTAAAGGAGGACAAGCTCCTATAGATCCTAATAGCGAAACAGAAGCTGCACAAACAGAAGCTACAGAGCATTACAATAAAGACGAAAATGTTCAAGCTTTAATTGCAAATACACATGTATTAGCTAATGAAAAAGCTGAGGATTACGATGCTATTTTCTATCCAGGAGGTCATGGACCACTATGGGATTTAGCAAATGATGTGCATTCTCAACAATTGATTTTAGATTTCTATAATGCTGGTAAGCCAGTTGGTGCTGTTTGTCATGCTCCAGGAGTTTTCAAGAATGTTACTTTAAGTAATGGAGAACCTTTTGTAAAAGGAAAAAATGTAACTGGTTTTTCTAATTCTGAAGAAGATGCGGTACAATTAACAGATGTTGTTCCATTCTTAGTTCAGGTTGAATTAGAAAAATTAGGAGGTCATTACTCTAAAACTGAAGACTGGGGAGTGCATGTTGTAGAAGACGGTTTATTATTTACAGGTCAAAATCCTGCATCTTCGGAAAAAGTTGCTGAGAAAATGATTGCTTACTTACAAAGTAATTTATAAAAATTGTTCCTTTAATGTAAATATTGATTTGTATTTGCGTTAGGGATTGTAGAGAAAATCCTTTTCTGATTAGAAAAGATTGCAATGGAAATGTTTTTTTGGATGAGCTTCCCCCTAGGGCATATGAATACCGATAATTAAAATAAATAAGCTATGAATAAAAAAGTGATAGAAAGAATTTTACATTCATTTTTATTCATGAGTTCTTATTGTTTTTAAATGAATTCATATGCCCTTCGGAGAAGTCTTGACACAAAAACATTTGAAATTAAAAATTTGAAATTAAGAATTTGAAATTAAAAGGAGAAGCTCCAGTGGAGCTTAGGTACATATATTCATTTTTACCTTGACGCAAAAACATTTGAGATTAAGAGGAGAAGCTCCAGTGGAGCTTAGGTATAGTGCTTACAAGTCGGTCAATAACGACTACTCGCTAAATGCTTTAAATCATTCACATATAAAATGTAAACAGTAAATCATTTTAACACTCGCTACGTCGAATTGACACTCGACTCTTCAGCAATGACGGTTTTTGAAATTCATTGTTAAAATGAATTTGATTTAGAAAAGAAGTAATGGAAAGATTCTGCACTTAGAGTACCTCAGTGACCATTTTAAATTCTTACTTTCATTTTTTGCTCATCCAAAAAACGAAACAAAAAAAGATGCCGACAGTAGACTCTCAATGATTCAACTAACTAAATTATTTCCATAAAGTTGGCAACTCGTTTCACTCAAACACTCCAACTTTTATATTCTAATAATTTAGAGTTGAATTACATTTCGATTCTAAATCGTCGGATTTTAAATTCCTATTCATTAACAATAAATCAACGTAAAATATTAAAGGTCAATAAATAAACATTCTTAAATAAGGACGGTTTTTAAATTCATTGTTAAAATGAATTTGAATATTGAAAAAGAATTAAGAAAACGGCATTAAAACTCACACGTTAAGAAAATGATTGAATGAAACGTAAAAAAGGTTTTAGCCCGTAGGGTTTTTAAAATCTTTAGTGGAATGAGAACATTTTTAGTAGAGAGGTTTACGGCCAAGTCTTTTTTCGTTAGTTTTTTTGACGAAAAAAAGTGACATTAAAGAAAAGGAAAACATATACCCTTCGGAAAACCTTGATGAAAAAACATTTGAAATTAAAAGGAGAAGCTCTAGTAGAGCTTAGGTACATATGTTCATTTTTGTCTTGACACAAAAACGAACCAAAAAGGTCAAGACTGCGATTTTCGACGTTCAATCTTCATTTTACTCACTAAAAAGATTAAATGATTCGCATACGCTCACTAATCTTTTTTACGCTTGTTTCAATGGATTGAAACTCGTCTGCAAATCGTATGTCGCCTTTAAAATTCTTATTTAAAGCAATCTCGACTCTTCAGAAATGACGGATTTTAATGCCTTATTAAAAGTGAATTTGAATATTAAAAAAGGATGAAGAAACCGGCATTAAAACTCACACGTTAAGAAAATGATTGAATGCAACGTAAAAAAGGTTTTAGCCCGTAGGGTTTTTAAAATCTTTAGTGAAATGAGAACATTTTTAGTAGGGAGGTTTACAGCCAAGTCTTTTTTCGTTAGTTTTTTTGACGAAAAAAAGTGACATTAAAAAAAGAAATTCGAATAATTAAAACAGAAAATCAATAAAAAAAATTAACACCCCCTCCCTATCCCTACTTCCTCTTATGATTTGTTTTATTTAATTAAAATACGTATCTTGCTGAAATTAAGTCAATTAATACGTATGCAAAACACTTACTTTTTTACACAAAAAGAGAAGGATAGCAACGAGTTAAAACTTCTTTTAGTAGAATTAATTACGAATATACAACCCACGGACAAAGATCACGGATTCTACGACAGTGCAGATGTGCAAAGGCTACTTAACGTTAGTGACAAAACGTTGTATCGCATGAGGAGAAACAAGACGATTCCTTGTTTTAAGCTCGGTAAAAAGTACTTTTACCCAAAACATTTCTTTAACAAAAAAGCTCTTGAATAAGAGCTTTTTTTGATATTTTTTGTATAAAGAATATAATTCTATTATTTTTTCTGTTCATATTTTTTTAAAGGTGAATCTGATTTATAAAGCACTTTACCTGAAGGTACAACTTTACTAGATCCAGATAAATGACTTTCTTGATCATCGAAAAAAATATGCGCTCCAAAGGCTTTTAATACTTTATCTTTTGATAACCCTCCCATGAAATAGGCTTCATCAACATAAACATCCCAATTCCTTAATGTTTTTATTACACGCATGTGACTAGGAGCATTTCTTGCAGTTACTATAGCAATTCTTAAAGGAGATAGTTCAATTGTAGTCGGAAAAAATTCTTGAATTTTAGATAGTTTTCTAAGTAATTCTGCAAAGGGACCATCATTTAGCGGTACATCTTCATTTTTAGCTTCATGCTCATGAAAAGCATCAATTCCTTTTTCTTTATAAATTTGTTCAGATTCTTCTGAAAAAACTACAGCATCAGCATCAAATGCAAATTTAACCCTGTCGGTTTCTGGAACATAATCAAAAGGAGCATCATATAGTAAAGCGGTTGCACAATTTGATGTATCACTTAATCTCTGAACATCTTTCTCATCTTTTGATAAAAATAGATCAACATCAAAAGCATCAATAAATGGAGTTAGAGTTTCTCCTCCTGAGAATGCCCATCTCGTAATAGATAAATTATAATGTTTAATTGCTTTTAAAATTCTCACTCCAGTTTCAGGACTATTTCTTGACATTACTACAACTTCAACTATTTGTTTAGTAGCAATTTCATTAAGTTTTAAAAGACTTTCTATTAACGGAAAAGCTGTTCCTTTTTCAAGTAAATCATTTTCATGTTCTAACTGATACTTCCTAAATCCTTTAATATTTTCGGATTCAAATATTTTATTTTCTACTTCTAAATCAAATAATGCTCTAGAAGACACTCCTACAACAAGGATTTGAGAAAAATCTAATGCCATATTTATAATTCTTTTATTTAAATTTATTGTTTAATCATCATCATTCTATACCTATTTCATATCTAACTTTCAACTGTTTTATACAGCCTGAACATTTACCACATGCTAAGTTCGATATATGGCAGGAATGTGCTAAACTAATTAAATCAAGAGGTACATTATAATTTTTAACAAGTTCATGACTATAATATTCTAATGTGGGACAAATAATTTTAATATTACCTTCTTGAAAAGATGTTACTTTATTTATTAAATCATAAAATATTTTGGTACCATCAGTATGAAAATCATCTGATTTTACAGATGCTAAATATAGCTCAGACACCTCATCTTTGATAGCTTGCATTGAGGCTAGTGTAATCAATAGTTGATTCCTGAAAGGCCACCATTCTTCTGAAGGAGATAATTCTACACTTTTAGTATTGGCTAATGTTCCTGTTCCTAAATTTTTACAATCAACCGAAATAACTTTATGTTCTATCTCTAATTGCTTACAAATATATTTAGATACATAAATCTCTCTTTCTGCAACTGTCTGTCCATAATCAATGGTATATGCTATTTCAGGTCTCAAATTATAGGCGAGAGAAATAGAATCAACACCTCCAGATAGTAAAATCGCTTTTTTTATAAACTCCATATTGTTTTGTAAATAGCAGTTGTTAAATGAGTGTAATGTTCAATATCGGAAGTTTTTAGCATAAGTAACTTATCCTCTTCACATGTACGATGATATCCAATCATTTTTTTTTGTTTAGCAAATGAATATCCAGATTCAATTAAAGTACCTGAATCATAATTATCAAATAAACAAAATATTATATCCGAATTATTAATTCCTTCAATATCCATATGAGCTATTTTTTCGCTATTTCCAATACCTACATCATGAAAAGGAGAAAATACTTTTATCCCAAAAGAAAGAAATGTTGATCTGATTTTATCTATTAAAATTAGTTCAGAAAGAGCAAAAAATGGTGAAGCCAAATAGACTTGTTTATTTTGAAGGTTTTTTGGTTTGAATTCTTCGTAATCAAAAGTTGAAAAAGATTCGGTATCTATATATGCTTTTTTATCACAAAACATAGCAGTAGACTGTGATGCATAAAATGCAGATTCTTCAATTGTTAAATTTTTGTTCATCCAATAATACCCAAAACTAGATGTGAATATGTCACCAGATCCTATTTTATAAATATTATCTGTAATGTAAGAAGGGATTTCTACGATGCCGTTAGGTAGATGTAATGTTGCACCAAAAGGACCATCTTTAATGATAAATGCAGTGACATTTTCAATATCGAAAAAATACTTTCTTATTTCGTCAATATTTTCAGATGAAGCAATTGATACTGCTTCATTTTTATTCACAATATAAATTAGTTCTTGTGCTTTTCCAAAATCACTAAATTTATTGGGTTTAATTGAAGTTTGTGGATCGTATATAACTTTTAATCCAGCTATTTTGTAATCAGCGTCCAACATACCAAAGGCAATAATATTATCAGCTACTATATTTATTGAGTTAACTTTAGAAATATTTAAAATATTTGGAAATATAGTTGGATTATCAAGAGCATAACTATATTTAAAAGTAATAAGTTCGGGGTATGTAATTATATCAAAAGTTAAATTTTCATAAACTTTCTTACTTTCACTTAGATAGTTTTCTACATCTTTATTTCCAACAGTTTTAAAATTAACTTTACAATCATTTTCTAAAAGAAATTTAACTCCTCTATATCCTGAACCATATATTTCAATTGAAACTTCATCATAGTCAATTTCCCTATACGTACCTCCAATAACATTTATCATATACAAATTCTTTCTATTTTAACATGACAAGTAGGAGTATTTATTGAAGTAATGATAGCTTCATATTCATTTCCTTCTTTAATGCATTCTATTAAATCAACTGTATTTGGATGAACAATTGATCCTAATATTTCTCCATTTTTATCTATCAAAGTAACCACCTCTGTTATTGAAAGTTCTACTTGTAGTATATCACCATTATTTTGATTAGTTAAAACTGTTAAATCAATAGAAGAAACATTTGTGTTAATAATTCCTGTATCGCAATCAAATTTTGCACTTTCTGGTGCTCTATAGCCACCTCCACCTGATCCACTCATAATTTTATTTTAAAATTAAAAACGAATATCTACAAATTAATAATCAAAAACTTACGGTTTCACGTAAAAACAAAAAACTTATTAATAATACTTTTAGCAAAATAAAATTTCGCTAGTTACTATCTGTTTAATAATAATATTAAAATTTTTAAAATAATTAATAAGCATGTAAGTAATGTGTTAAAATTGAAATAATTCGATGTAATTAAATATCATAAAAAAAATTACTTAAGAGTTACTGGATTCCTCATTTTATTCAATAAATTAGCATCAAATGCGTATTAAATACTGCGATATGAAAATCAATAGATTAAAAATTGTATTAGCTGAAAAAGAGAAAACCAATAAATGGTTGGCGAATGAGTTAGATAAAAGTATAAGTACAATTTCACGTTGGTGTACCAATGAAGTATAACCTTCTGTAGAAACTTTAGCAGTGATAGCCAAGTTGTTAAAAATTGATGTAAGAGAACTGTTGATTTCAACTAAAAATAGTTAATAAAGCATTGTTTTTATTATTGTTAATTAATAATAAAAGTATACGAATTTGTAAAAAAAACAAATCTTTTCGAAAAGATTTAAAATGAAAGAACAACAAGAAAAATATGATTTCCCAGAAGGTTGGAGGCTCGTAAAATTGAGTGATATCGCTTATATTAACATGGGGCAATCTCCCCCTTCAGATACGTATAATTACGATAACATAGGCTTGCCTTTCTTTCAAGGGAAAACAGAGTTTGGTGAACTATATCCAACAATAAACAAGTATTGTTCAGCTCCTATCAAGATAGCAGAAAAGAATGATATTTTAATTTCTGTTAGAGCCCCAATAGGCCCTACTAATCTTGCACCTAAAGTGTGTTGTATTGGCCGAGGGCTTGCGAGTATAAAACCATTTGGGAATATTTCTCATCATTATATCTTATGGTATCTAAGCTCAATAGAAAACAGTATTGTGAATCTTGGAACAGGTTCTGTATTTAAAGCAATCTCTAAAAATATACTAGAAGAAATTTCCATTCCTATACCTCCTATTCAAGAGATTGATAGGGTTATTTTAAAATTAGAGGAGTTGTTTAGCGGTCTTGAAAAAAGCAAGGAACAATTAGAATTAAGCTTCAATAAATTAATTTTTCATAAAAAGACTTTTTTCAAATCATTATTAGAGAGAAAGAAGCCATCAATAAATTTTGTGGAAAAAAGATTTGAAGATTGTGTAGTAAGTTATAGCAATAAACGAATTCCTTTAAGTCGCTCAGTACGAAAAGAAAGAAATGGACATTATCGATACTATGGCGCTACAGGAGTTATTGATTATATTGATGATTATATTTTTGAAGGCAAATATCTTTTATTAGGAGAAGATGGGGCTAATTTATTAAGTAAAGCTAAGGATCTTTCATTTATTGTAGAGGGAAAATTTTGGGTGAATAATCATGCTCATATAGTTCAAGCAAAAGAGAATATTATTGTTGAATATCTTAATTTGTATTTTAACTCGTTAGATATTACGGAATATGTGACGGGTACAGCTCAGCCTAAATTGAATCAAGCAAATCTTAATCGTATACCAATATTGATTCCCTCGCCGGAGGAACAGATATCTATTGTCCAAGAAATGCAACGGGTTTTATCAATAATTGAGCAAACAGAGAATGTAATCACAAAAGAACTTACTCGAATAGACTTATTTAAACAGACAATTCTTAATAAAGCATTTACAGGAAAACTACTGGAACAAGACTCTAATGATGAGCCTGCAAGTATTTTACTTGAGCGTATTAAAGCGGAGAAAGAAGATTATTTAATAAGAGAAAAAGAGAAGAAGAATAATTCAATAAAAATCAAAGCTATGCCTGAAAAATTAAAATCAATTCTTGAAATATTGAGAGAGAGTATCGAACCAGTTTCTTCAAAAAATCTTTGGTCATCCTCTGATAAAAAAGACGATATTGAAGAGTTTTATGCTGAGTTAAAAAAACATATCGAATCGGGAGATATTATTGAATTACCAAGAAATGGTAAAGAGTCATTTTTAAAATTAGCTGACAAATCATGAGAATAGATCAGGTTTACATAGAAGATTATAAGAACCTAAAACAGTTCATAATTAATCTTGATGAAAATAAGATGAAAACTGTTTTGCTGGGACAGAATGCTTCGGGTAAATCAAACTTCATTGAGGCATTAATTTTAATTTTTAAATATCTTGATTTAAGTACAGACAAAAAAAGGCAATCGCCAAATTTTGAGTATAATATTATTTACAAAATACAGAATAATGTAATTAATGTAACCTGTCAAAAAGGAAATTATGTGATTTTGGTAAATGATAAAAAGCAAACGTTAAAGCATTTCTTTTCGGATGAAGCTAAAGCGAAATATCAACCTAAATATGTATTTACTTATTACTCTGGATTAAGTAATAAGTTGAAAGAGCTCTTTTGGGATCATCAAAGTAATTTCTACGACAAAATTATCAAAGATGATTTTAAAGACACTGAACTTGATTCTCTAAGAAAATTATTCTATGTGCAATTGGTTCATTCCTATTTTGTATTACTTGCGTATTTTACACATGAGGAAGAAGAGAGTTTAAAATTCTTAAATGAGGTATTGAATATTAAAGATATTGAATCTATTCTTTTTGCCCTTAAAATGCCCAAATGGGCTGAAAGCAGGATTAAAAAGAATCCAGATGATATTTTTTGGACTGCAAAAGGATTAGTTAGACCTTTCTTGGAAAAGCTTTGGGAATTATCTCTAGCTCCGATATATAATGATGAGAACATAAGAACTGATTTTGCAGAAACAGAAGATCAAAAAAGACTCTATCTGTATTTGAAAGGGAAAGACAAACTTCAAGAGTTAGCTAAAACTTATACAAATAATACAGCCTTGTTCAAAGCATTAGAAAGTACATACATTTCAAAACTCATTGCAGAAGTTAGGATTAAAGTCCAAAAGAAAAATGTTGACGGTAGTATTACATTTAAGGAATTAAGTGAAGGTGAACAGCAATTGCTAACCGTATTAGGGTTACTAAAATTCACAAAAGATGAGGATTCATTAATTTTACTAGACGAACCTGACACGCATCTCAACCCTATTTGGAAATGGAGATATTTAGAGTTTTTAGATAGAGTAGTTGATCGTCCAGCAAGTACTCAAATAATACTCAATACACATGATCCTCTGGTAATAGGAAATCTCACTAAAGAAGAAGTTCGATTATTTAGAACCACATCTGATGGTCAAATTATAGTTGAAGAGCCAGAAGTAGATCCAAGAGGATTAGGTGTTGAAGGTATATTAACAAGTGAGTTTTTTGGATTACCAACTACTATAGATGACTTTACCCAAGAAAAGTTAGATAAGAGAAATGAGTTGTTAATAAAACAGCAAGAAGGAGTACTTTCAGAGGAGGGACAAGAAGAACTACGGGCACTTTTTACAGAGTTAGAAGACTTAGGTTTTGGAAATACATTTAGAGATCCATTATACCAAAAGTTTATCATAGCTTACAAAAACCGCATAAAAGATCAAGGAAAAAATAGCTTTACAAAAGAAGAATTAGACAAGCAAAATGTTTTAGCTATGGAAATTCTTGATGAACTTTCAAAAGAAGAAGAAAATGATTCACATAGATAGAACCGGATTTGAGCCAGATATTGAATGGATAAATAAGGCGGATGCATTAACAAAACGGCTTATTAATGCTCCAGACGTACCTGCTCGGAATCAAATTATAGATGATAATCAGACTGTTTGGGGAGAATTAAAAGATTTTTTATTGTCAATTTCAAACAACAAATGCTGGTATTCAGAGTCAAAAGATGTTTATAATCATTTACATGTTGACCATTTCAGACCTAAAAAAATAGCACGGGGAATTGATAAAGTAGACTACGGTGGTTATTGGTGGTTGGCATTTGTATGGACTAATTATAGAGTTTGCGGAGGGACAGGTAATGTTAGAAAGGGAGATAAGTTCGCTGTAAGAAATAATAAATCAAACGACCCAAATACACCATTTGAAGATGAGCTAATTTATTTTTTAGATCCCTGTGAGGAAGAAGATATTCTCAAAATTACTTTTAATCAGAATGGAGAAGTAACTCCCATAACTTCATCAGGTTGGGATTATGAAAGAGCTAGTTATACAATTGAAAGTTTAAATTTAAATTTTAAACTCTTAAAAGAAGCAAGAAAAGATATATGGATTAAAAGTTCGACTCTTGTTACCGAGATCCAGAATTTAATGGAGCAGAATGATGTCATCCCAAGTATCTTAAGAAAAGGTCAAATTAAAGAGAAATTAAAACAATTGAAAGAATTAGCTCAACCTTCGTCTGAATTTTCGGCAACAGTTAAGGCTTGCTTGCTTAGTACAGGTTTACTATGGGCTTCTAAAATTGCAGCTTAAAAACAAAAAGAATATGTCAACATCCAACATAGCACAAAAAATTTGGTCATATTGTGATACCCTACGTGATGACGGCTTAGGGTACAATGACTATTTGGAACAATTAACTTATTTGTTATTTCTAAAAATGGCAGATGAAAATCAGAGTAAATATAACTTACCAAATATCTGCAATTGGAAGGCGTTAGTTTCGAATTCAGGCGGAGCACTTTTAGAACAATATGAGCAAATATTAAAAACACTAGCAGAGTCAGGCGGAATGCTTGAAAAGATATTTGCTAGTGCTCAAAATAAAGTTCATGATTCTATAAAGCTGAAAAGATTACTTCAGCTTATTGATGAAGACAATTGGTCTTCAACAGATTCTGATATCAAAGGAGAGATTTATGAAACCTTATTGCAAAAGAATGCAGAAAATAGTGGTGCCGGACAGTACTTTACACCAAGACCTGTAATTCAGGCAATGGTGGAATGTATCAATCCGGTTCCTGAGGAAACTATTGCTGATCCATCTTGTGGTACAGGAGGATTCTTCTTAGGAGCATTAAATCATATTTGGGAAAATAGCAAGCTCACAGAAGCCCAAGAGAATTTCTTGAAGTTTGACACATTTCATGGTTGGGAAATCGAAAAAGCTACTGCAAGATTATGCTTAATGAATTTGTATTTACATGGAATCGGAGATTTACAAAAAACACCAGACATACAGGTGTCTGATAGCTTAAATCCTCAAAAAGTAAATAAAGAAGTTCCCAAAGTAAAAATTGTATTAGCGAATCCACCTTTTGGAAAAAGTAGTAGCGATATACCGACAATAGATGAAAATCAAGCGAAAAAAGACGGCTATTTTTTACGTAAAGATTTTTGGGTTACTACAAGCAATAAACAACTAGCATTTTTACAGCATATAGTATCTATGTTAGAAGAAGACGGAAGAGCTGCGGTAGTACTTCCTGATAACGTTTTATTTGAGGGTGGTGCTGGTGAAATCATTCGTAAAAAACTACTTGAGGAAACAAATTTACACACTATTTTAAGATTGCCTACAGGTATATTTTATGCACAGGGGGTGAAGTCGAACGTTTTATTTTTTGAAAAAAAGAAACCATCTGAAGAGATCAAAACAAAAGAAATTTGGTTTTATGATTATCGTACAAACATTCATCATACTCCAAAAAATAATCCAATAACATTTAAGCATCTGGCAGATTTTATAGAGAATTATAAAATAGGTTCTGAGAATGAACGAGAAGAGTCTTGGTCTGTTAATAATCCTAGTGGTCGTTGGCGTAAATATTCTTATCAAGAGATTATCGAAAGGGACAAAACTAACCTAGATATATTCTGGCTTAAAGATGATAACCTGATTGACTTGGATAATCTTCCAGATCCGGAAGTAATAATTGATGAGATTATTGACAACATAGAAAGTGCCTTAGCTAATTTTAGAACGATAAAAGAATCGTTAAATTAATTTTATAAATAAGATTTACCATACTTATCCCCACGCTCAAAAAAATACGGCTTTATGCAGCAATCCCTGTGTAAAGCCTTTTTTGTTTGCCGCAAGCTATGGCATTGTCGCCGTTCGCAACTGTCATACTTTTTGCTTACGCTCTTTCAGTACAATGCAAACTAACAATTCTTTGCAACAAGAATTATTGAAAATGCAAGAAGAGATTAACTTGCTTCAAGAAAAATTAGAAATCGCAAGAAAATTGAAAGAGGTTGAATAGTTTTCTAAAGAGCCCTTTGTTTTTGTATTTATTAATAATAGGAGATATAAATAAAATACTCTGGAGTTAGACAAACCTAAAATTAACTCCAGAGTACTATTACTAAAATTAAACTTACCTAAAAGCTAACACTACTAATTTAGTATATTGTTTTTAAATAAAACGTTTTTAATTACTTATGTTTTCTACTTCATTATATTTCTTCTGTTTTGAAGTCAAGTAATTCTTTAGGATGCCTTTTCATACCTTTGGCTAAATCAATTAAAGTTGTAAAAGAAAGGTTTCTCTTACCATTTTCTATATCACTTACCGTTGCTTTCGTAATTCTGTTGCTATTTAATACAATATCATCTTGACTAAGTTTACTTTCAATTCTTAAACTTCTAATATGCTCTCCAAACTTCTTTAGAATATCATCTTTCATAGCTTCCATAATATCACTTTTTACAAAGGGCGGAATTTTTGAAATTAATTTTGTTACAAGTTCTTGTAACATTGGATAATTTTTATTATGTTTGTTATTCAATTACATAAAAAATGTAATTTTGCAATACTTAAAATAGAAAATATTAAAGCTATTGCTTTGATTCTCGAACTGAAAACTGGTAATTTATAGTACACGAGATGATAAGTAAAAAAGCTCACGACCTAGGCGTGGGTTTGACTTATCTGTGTACAAGGTATACCAGTACCCCAGTTCAGATTTGTTGAATTTCACGCCTTTTTGTTTTTGGTCATTTCTTCCATTACAAATAGCACTGAACTTCATACAATAAATACACTTGGTTTTATTCCTCTACAAATCAAGTGAAATACACTCTCTAAAATATGTGTTTCTTAAAATAGAAATGCGCAGATGGTTATTCGATTCTACTAGAATTGAAAAGTGATAAAATAGATTTCTTGAAATGACAGAATATTAGAGAAATAATGTGTTAAAAAGTGTTAAATTCCTGTATCGGTGTATATCGAAAATGACACTTTTCTGTATC
>NZ_DFRA01000046.1:0-5637 GCF_002378465.1 Empedobacter sp. UBA3475
AACTTACAACTCATAACTCGATAACACTCCTTTGTAGATTTTTATTGTCAGTCTTAAATCTTATGTCTTATAACTTATTACTCAAAACTCAGAACTTAAAACCCGCGTTAGGGATAGCAGTGGAAATCCTTTTGTAGAAATTGTATTTCCTGTAATCACTTCTAATCTTCTTTTACAAAAGATTGCAACGGATAGCCCGACCGAGCGATTTGCATTAGCTGTGTTTGTATTATTTTGCTTATTCTATGAATAATATAAATGGAAGGCAAAGAGCGAGGGAACGCCCAAATTTATTATCTTTACTCAAAACCTATATATTATGGAAGAAAATCAGTATGATAATCAATTGTTACCAAAGGAAAGTTGGTTTAAACGTAATTGGAAATGGGTTGTGCCTGTTGGCTGTTTGTCGTTTGTGATTTTATTTTTTGGATTGTTAATTGGTGGTGCTTTTTGGGGTTTTAGTAAGATAACTTCGGATAGTGATGTAACGAAACATGCAATTAATATTATTAATCAAAATGTTGAAGTTCAGCAGAAATTGGGTACGGATGTTAAAACGAACGGAGTTTTTACTGGAAATATTTCTATTACAAATGATATTGGTGAAGCTAACATTTCTGTACCTATAAAAGGAACAAAAGGTTCTGGAACTGCAATTATTGTAGGAGAGAAAGAATTTGATAAATGGAATTATGAAAAGATTGCGGTTCAGGTTGATGAAACTGGAGAAGTGATCGAAATAAATAAAGTAAAAGAATAAGCTAACGAATGAGTTAGCTTTTTTTATTTAGCTATTATTGATAAAGATTTAATTGTTTATTCAAAATAATAATTTTACTTTTGATTAACATTTGGTGCGAACTTAACCGTTCGGTAACAGGGAATCAGGTGAAAATCCTGAACAGACCCGCTGCTGTAAGCTCCATATTTTTTAGATACATTATATCCACTGTTTTTAATGGGAAGGATTTCTAAAAAAGGAGTAAGTCAGAAGACCTACCAAAATGATAAATGTTGAATGCTTTCGGGGACTAAAGCGTGAAGTTCAAATTTTGGATAGGTTCGTCCTTTCAATACTTCTTCATATACTCTCGTTAGCAACAATTGATTATTGCTAAATGAGAAATCTAAAAACTATAATTATTTGTTGCAGCTTGATTTTGCTTTCATGTCGCATAGCCTCTGCGCAAATTATTCATGATAGTATTTTAGAGCTTCAGCAAGTTAATATTTTAAAAAATAATGTAAAAGCCGTTGTTCCTGTTCAGGAATTGAAAGGAGCGGAACTAGAGGCTTTAAATAGCCATTCTGTGGCAGATGCTGTTCGTTTTTTTGCAGGAGTGCAAATTAAAGATTACGGTGGAGTTGGAGGTTTAAAAACTATTGATGTTCGTGGGATGGGATCTCAACATGTTGCAGTTTTTTATGATGGAATTCAACTTGGAAATGCGCAGAATGGAATTGTCGATTTAGGAAAATTTTCTTTAGACGATATGGAAATGATTTCTTTATATAATGGTCAAAAAAGTAATATTTTTCAATCAGCGAAAGATTATGCTTCTGCTTCTGCTATTTATCTTCAAACCAAAAAACCTGTTTTTATTGGTGATAAAAAAACGAATGCTACACTTCGTTATAAGTTAGGCTCGATTCAATTAATCAATCCTTCTATTCGTATTGAACAGAAAATTACGGATAGATTATCAGCTGTTTTGAGTGCAGAATATGTTAAAACGAATGGTATATATAAATTCCGTTATCAACGCAAAAATTTGGATGGAACTACTGCATACGATACACTTTTGAAACGTAGAGATGGACAAGTTGATGCAAAACGTTTGGAATTAGGATTGATCGGAAAAGGAAATCAATCGAATTGGAATGTAAAAGGATATTTGTATGATTCGGATCGTGGAATTCCTGCTGCAATTGTGCGTGGTCGATTTGATGGACGTGGACAAACTTTGGTTGATAGAAATTATTTTGTTCAAGGTAAATATGAGAAACGATTCAGAAATTTTCAATCGAAGATAAACGCAAAGTTTGCTTACGATTTCACCCATTATACAGATACAGTTTCGACAGTAAAAATAGAAAATAAGTACACACAACGCGAGTTTTATGTGTCTTGGGCGAATCTTTATTCGATTACAGATAATTGGGATGTGAATGTTGCAACAGATTATCAGTTTAATAATATGGGAGCAGATTTAAAGAATTTTTCTTTTCCTACTCGTCATACAAATCTTGTTGCGTTCGCGTCTACTTATCGTCTTGGACGTTTGAGTTTACAAGGAAGTTTATTTGGAACTTTTGTAAAAGAATCAGTAGAAATGAACACAAGTGCGCCTGATAAAAATATATGGACGCCAACGATTATCGCCAATTATCAACCATTCAAATCTCACGATTTTAATATCAGAGCGTTTTATAAACGTATTTTTAGAATGCCAACGTTCAACGATTTGTACTACACAGACATTGGTTATGCGAATCTTCGACCAGAATATTCTACACAATATAATGTTGGTTTTACTTATTCTAAATCATCTCAAAATTTCTTCAAAAATATTACGATTCAAGCCGATGCTTTTTACAATGAAGTAACTGATAAAATTGTGGCTGCGCCTTCTGGAAGTTTGTTTCGTTTCACTATGCTCAATTTGGATGAAGTCAGAATAAAAGGGTTGGATGTTAAAATTCGATCAACATTTCAATTAGGAGAAATAGAGGTTTCGCCAATGCTTAACTACGGTTTTTTGCAAGCGTTAGATTATTCGAATCCTAAAAAAAGTTACTACAAAAATCAAATTCCATATACACCAAAACATAGTGGCTCTTTTGTTTTAGCGGCTTCTTATAAAACATGGAATTTTAATTACAGTTTTATTTATGTGGGAGAACGTTACAATGTTCATCAAGATAATATTAAAATAAATCGTCTTAATCCTTGGTTTACAAATGATTTAGGGATACATAAAGAGTTTAGGTTGAATCAAAGTCTATTCAAAGTTTCTTTTGAATTAAATAATATTTTGAATCAACAATATGATGTGGTTTTAAATTATCCAATGCCAGGAAGACAATTCAAGCTAATATTAAGCGCAAACTTATGAGAAATTTCAAACAATTATTCGTCTGTTTTTTAACAGCAATTACTTTTTATGCTTGTCAGCAAGATACTTATTTGATCGAGAAAGAGGAAGAAGGTGTAACCGATCCCGAAAAAACAGATGTCGTTGGTTTTTATTTACTAAACGAAGGAAAAATGGGAAGTAATATGGCTACGGTAGATTATATGGATTTTACAACAGGAACCTATAATAGAAATATATATGCAACCGTAAATCCTACTATGGTAAAGGAATTGGGAGATGTTGGGAATGATATCAAAATTTATGGAAATAAGTTATATGCGGTTATCAACGTATCAAATTTTATCGAAGTAATGGATGTAAGAACAGCCAAACATCTGGGAACAATTCCTTTAGAAAATGGTCGTTACATCACGTTTGCAAATGGGAAAGCGTATGCATCTTCGTATGCTGGTCCTGTTACAATCGATCCGAAAGCGCCTTTGGGAAAAGTGGTCGAAATAGATACGATTAATTTATCGGTTACGCGACAAGTGACCGTAGGTTATCAGCCAGAAGAATTAGAAGTTGTTGGGAATAATTTGTATGTAGCAAACTCAGGAGGATATCGAGTTCCTGAATATGATAAAACGATTTCTGTGATTGATTTATCAACGTTTAAAGAAACTAAAAAAATTGATGTTGAAGTAAACCTTCATCGTTTAAAAAAAGATGCAGATGGCGATTTATATGTGACTTCTCGTGGTGATTATTACAACGTTCCATCAAATTTATATGTGTTGGATAGTAAAACGCATCAAATCAAAAAGAAATTTGATATTCCTGTTTCTAACTTTACAATTGTTGATAACAAACTCTATTATTATTCAAACGAATTTAGTTACACAACTTTCGAATACACAAAAACTTATGGTGTAATTGATACCAAAACAGAACAAGTTATCAACAAAACATTGGTCAATGATCCTGTTATTAATGAAATCGAAACGCCTTACGGAATTGCTGTAAATCCTCAAACCAAAGATCTTTTTCTAACCGATGTCGGAAATTATGTTTCGATGGGTTACATCTATTGTTTTGATAAAAATGGTGCTTTTAAATGGAAAACTGCTGCTGGAAATATTCCTGCTCACTTTGCTTTTGTCTATAAATAAAATTTACATATGAAATATTCTAAAATCTTACTAACCGCACTAAGTTTTGCTTTAATACAAAGCTGTAGTGATGATGAAAACATTATCGAGACTAATCCTGATAATGCTACTTTACAAGTATCTTATGATGCAGCACGTTTAAAAATTGTTTCAATTGAACCAACTGTTTCTGGTTTCGAAAATGCAACATATACATGGAAACTTGGCAATGAAATTATTGGTAATGAGAAAACCTTAGGTTTTGTTTCTGATAAAGTTGGTGCTTACGATTTAACATTAGAAATTACTTCAGGAGTAACTTCTAAAACGATAAAAACAAAGGTTAATGTTACACAAGAATTATCTACTTACAGTAAATATATTTCTCAAGTCTTTGATTATTTGCCAGCAGTTGGACAATTCACAAATGCTTTACCATCTTATGTAACAGGAGAAACTCAAGCTGATATGACAGCCAAAGCTGCTAAGGCTTTAGTAGGAGAAAAATCTACAATGATTACACTTGGAGGTTACGGAGGATATGTGGTATTTGGTTTTGACCATACGATTATGAACCAACCAAACAAACGCGATTTTAAAGTTTTAGGAAATGGTTTTGCTGGATCTTCTGAACCTGGAATTGTGATGGTTGCATATGATAAAAATAAAAACGGAAAACCAGATGACGACGAATGGTACGAAATTGCAGGAAGTGAGTACACGAATCCAAATACAATAAAAAATTATAGTATTTCTTATCAAAAACCAACCGAAGAAGATAAAATACCTAATCCTGAATATGTAAAATGGACAGATAATCAAGGAAATTCAGGTTATAAAACTAAAAATTCTTATCATAAACAATCATATTATCCATTGTGGTTTGGTTCGGATCAGTTAAAATTCTCAGGTACACTTTTGGCAAGCAATTATACAGAGAAAAATGGTATTTGGACTGGTAAACAATTGGCTTATGGTTATGTAGACAATGCACCAAATAACAGCGAAGATTCAAATATTGATATTGATTGGGCTGTTGATAAAAATGGAAATCCTGTTAAATTATTAGGAATCGATTTTATCAAAGTTTACACAGCAACAAATCAAGAAGCGGGTTGGTTAGGCGAAATCTCAACAGAAGTTGCAGGTGCTTATGATTTGCATTTATAATATAACAAAACTAAATAAAATGAATTTTAATTTTACAAAGAAATTATTCTTTAATTTCTTATTTGCTACATCATCAATCTTTTTATTGACTTCTTGTAATAATGATGACGACACCTGTTAAATTATTAGGAATCGATTTTATCAAAGTTTACACAGCAACAAATCAAGAAGCAGGTTGGTTAGGTGAAATCTCAACAGAAGTTGCAGGAGCTTACGATTTGCATTTATAATATAAC
>NZ_DFRA01000046.1:5673-108136 GCF_002378465.1 Empedobacter sp. UBA3475
CTTGTAATAATGATGACGACAATACTGAATTAGTAGATCAACAAAAATATGAAACTTTAGATTTATCAAAGTTTGATTTAACAAAAGGAACTGCTACAGCCGGAGGAAAAATTTGGGAAGGTACTTATACAGAAGACGCTGAATTAACTTCAGGTATTTTCAAGTTTAAACATACAGCTTGGCCAGAGTATTTAACATGGATGGGATTCACGGTTTCTAATAGTAATGACAATTCTGATCAAATAGATAAAGAAGGCGGTTGGTTAGATAATCAATGGGGTACAATGGCAAAAGGTGGTGCAGATGGACAAGGAACACCATTTTTAGTCTCTTTCGCTGATCACAAACCATCTGAGAAAGTTTTGAAATATGGAGAAGAAGTTAAGATTGACAGATTTTCGAGTGTAGTAGAAATTACTGATACAGCTAATAAATACAAAGCAAAAAATGTAAAGTTAGCTATTAGTCCGTGGCCATATTATGGGATTTTGAATGGTGATGCATATGCAAGAAAGTTTGTAAAAGGAGATTATTTCGCGATTCATATTTATGGTGTTTCAGCAAATAAACAATTGACTACAGAAAAACCTGTAACTCATTATTTTGTTGATTTTAGAAATGGAATAAATAATATTTCAACAAATTGGCAAGATGTGGATCTTTCTGCTTTAGGAGAAGTTAAATATTTAATGTTCTTTTTAGAAACTACAGATGTAGGAAATTGGGGAGCAAACACAGCATTATACTTTACAATGGATAAATTAAAAGTAGAAAAAATACAATAATCTAACATTCTAAATATTTTTATCCGAGGCTGTCATTTTTGGATGATGGTTTCGGATTTCTAAAAAAACAATACATGAAGAAATTTTTACTTTCGATTTTTACAATAGCTGCAATTCAAACAAGTTTTGCACAAACAAAAGAATATACAAACGGCGTTTTTATTGTGAATGAAGACTGGTTTGGTAAAGCAAATGGGGCAATTAATTTTATCAATGCAAATGATTCGGTTGATTATAATGTTTATAAAACAGTTAATCCTGGAGAAAAATTAGGTGTAACTTCTCAATATGGAACGATATACGGTGATAATTTTTTCATTGTTTCGAAACAAGAAAATCGTTTAGTTGTAGCTGACTCGAATACATTACAGAAAAAAGCCAGCTTCGAAACAATTGGTGGTGATGGAAGAAGTTTTGTAGGGGTTGATGCTAAAACAGGATATGTAGGAACTTCAAGTGGACTTTATTTGTTTGATATCGAAAATATGAAACTTGGTTCGATAATCGATGGAACTTCTAAAGTTGGTCAAGTAGGAAATATGATTCGTACATCTAAATTTGTTTTTGCTGTTTCAAGTACTGGAGGAATTTTAGTTATCGACCCAAAAACACATCAAATAAAACAAACGATTGCTGGAAGTTTTATTTCTGTAGTTCAATCTAAAGATGGAAATGTGTGGGGGGCTTTATCTAAAAAATTAGTCAAAATAAATCCTACTACTTTAGAAACTTCAGAAATTGCTATTCCTACGAAAACAGTTCCAGCTCCTTTTGCTTGGAATGCTGGTACTTTTTGTTCTTCAACACAAGATAATACTATTTATTTTTTATCAGGAATCAATGTTGTGAAATACGATGTAACAAATAATAAATTTGAAGAAAGTTTTATATAGATTCCTGGTCAAGATACAACACCAAAGGAAACATATTATGGAGCAGGTTTAAGAATTGATCCGTTGACAAACGAACTAGTATTAACTACTATTGGTTCAGGTTGGGGAACTAATTCTCAAATTAATTTTGTGCATAGATTTTTTGATAATGGAACTCTTAAAGAGTCGGTGAAATTAAGTGAGTATTATTGGTTTCCTTCAATGCCTGTTTTTCCAGATAATGCGGCACCAATTATCAATGATTTAGAGACAACTTATCAAATTAACACAGCAACAACAATTGATTTGAAAGATAAAGTTTCGGATGTTGATAATTTATCAGCAGCGATTGTAAAAGATTTAGAAATCATTGAAAATGATGATGTAGCTGAAATTTCGATTAATGATAAGGAAGAATTAGTGATTAATCCACTAAAAAATGGAACAGCTAAAATTAAACTTTCTTTCAATTCGAATGGAAAAGTTGTTTCACAAAACATCACAATTTCATCAGCCGTTTTAGGTACAAATGATTTAGCTAAATCTGTTGTAAATGTTTATCCAAATCCTGTTAATAATGTATTGTTTATTGAAACAAATGAAGCTTCAAAAGCCGAAATTTTCGCTATTACAGGAACTAAAATGACAGAGAAAACACTTCAAAAAGGGAAAAATCAATTAGATGTTTCCTCTTTACCAAAAGGTGTTTACATCATAAAAGTTAACAATTCTACTTTCAAGGTAATCAAAAAGTAGTGTGTTATTTATTTGTGGAAAAAAGGTTGAGCATTGCTCAACCTTTTGTTTTTTTTTTTAAATATTGATTCCGTACGTATTTTTTATTTCAGCCATCACAAAAGAGCTGTGCGTACTCCCGATGCTTTCTAAAGCGCCCAATTTATTGAAAACAAAATCTTGATATTGCTTCATATCCAAAACTTGTACTTTTAAGATAAAATCATATTCGCCCGAAATATTATAACATTCCACCACTTCATCAATCAACAAAATATCTTCCACAAGTTTATTCCCAATCGTGCGATCATGTTGTTTTAGCTTAATGCTGCAAAAAACCATAAAGCCTTTGTTCAGCTTTTCTGCATCCAAAACCGCTCTATAATTTTTGATATAACCTTGTTGTTCCAACCTTTTTATACGTTCAAAAACGGGTGAAGGAGATAAATTAACTAAAGCAGCAATTGCTTTTACTGTCAATTTCGAATCTTTTTGTAGAATTCTTAATAATTCTAAATCGGTTTGATCTAATGTTTCCATCCAAATAATATTCTTTTCAACACGATATTTTATCGTTGTTTAAGTGTTTTGTTTTGTAAAAATATTAATAATAAGTTGTATAATCTTATTTTTTCAAGTTTTACAATCGTTTATTTTGTCTTGTTACATTTGTAAAGAAATAAACAACAAATTATTGGGGAATCGTGTGAGAATCACGAGCTGTCGCGCAACTGTAAGTAATGCAAATTACAAGTCAGATTACCAATAGAAACAAAAGATGATACTTTCGCGATTTGAAGTCAGTCTGTCACAATAGGTTTACTATTTATCAACTCGCGTTTGTGTTTTTGAACATTAAAAAACAATCAAAATGCAAACACAAATTTTAGGTTATCCAAGAATTGGCGCTAACCGTGAACTAAAAAAAGCCTGCGAAAACTATTGGGCAGGTAAAATTGAACTACAAGCTTTATTGCAAACAAGCCGTACAATTACCAAACAAAATTGGGCATTGCAACAAGCTGCCGGAATTGATTTAATTCCGTGTAATGACTTTTCTTTTTATGATCAAGTTTTAGATTCTACGTTATCAGTTGGTGCAATTCCAGCGCGTTTCAATACGGTTGCGTTAAATAAAAAGAACACAGAATTAGACTTGTATTTTGCGATGGCAAGAGGTTATCAAAAAGATAATTTAGATATTACAGCGATGGAAATGACAAAATGGTTTGATACCAACTATCATTATATCGTTCCGGAATTTGTAAAAAATCAAGAATTTAAATATTTCTCAAACTCAATTGTAAACGAATTTATCGCTGCAAAAAAAGAAGGTTTTAATCCAAAAACTGTTTTAATTGGACCGATTACGTATTTATTATTAGGAAAAGAAAAAGAAGAGGGATTTGATCGAATTGATTTAATTCAGAATTTATTGCCAGTTTACTTTGAAATTATTCATGATTTAATCAATCATGGAGCAAATACAATTCAGTTCGACGAACCTTTTTTAGCTTTAGATTTAGACGAAAAATCGAAAACAGCTTATCAAGAAGTTTACAAAAAAATAAGAAAAGAATTTCCTCAACTTACAATTCAGGTCGCAACTTATTTTGATGGATTGAAAGATAATACAGCTTTAGCAATCAATTTACCAATTGATATTTTGCATCTTGATTTGGTTCGTGACGAAAATCAAATCGATGAAATATTGAATCTAATTCCTTCTCAATTAAAACTTTCTTTAGGTTTAGTTGATGGTCGAAATATTTGGAAAAATGATTTTCAAAAATCGCTTTCAACCATAGAAAAAGTTGTGAACAAAATTGGAGAAAAACGTGTTATTATTTCAACATCTTGTTCATTATTACATTCGCCTTGTGATTTAGATTTAGAAACAAACGAAAAAAATCTTCCGACAACAATCAAAGATTGGTTTGCATTTGCGAAGCAAAAATTAGAAGAAGTTGCTTTCTTAAAAAATTATTTTTCAAACCCGAATGACGAAAAATTGATTCAACAATATGAAGCGAATCAATTCTCTATTAATAATAGAAAAAATTCTCAATTAATTCATCAAACTCAAGTTAAAGAACGAGTAAATGCAATAAAAGATGAAGATTATAATCGTACAAATAGTTTTGGACAACGAAAAATTGTGCAACAAAATGTATTGAATCTTCCGCCTTTCCCAACGACAACAATCGGATCTTTTCCACAAACACAAGAGGTGAGAAGTTGGCGTGCGAAGTATAAAAAAGGGGAATTATCTGCCGAAGAATATGATACTTTATTGAAACAAGAAACCAAGCGTACAATAGAATGGCAAGAAGAAATTGGCATTGATGTTTTGGTACATGGTGAATATGAGCGAAACGATATGGTGGAATATTTTGGTGAAAAATTAGCCGGATTTGTTTTCTCTAAAAATGGTTGGGTTCAGAGTTATGGAACGCGTTGTGTAAAACCGCCGATTATTTTTGGTGATGTTTATCGCCCTGTTCCAATGACGGTTTATTGGTCGAAATATGCACAATCTATCACAGAACAAAAAGTAAAAGGAATGTTGACAGGACCGGTTACGATTTTGCAATGGTCTTTTGTTCGCGATGATCAACCAAGATCTACGACGTGTAAACAAATTGCATTGGCGATTCGCGATGAAGTTTCGGATTTAGAAAAAGCTGGAATTAAAATTATTCAGATTGATGAACCTGCAATTCGAGAAGGTTTACCATTGAGAAAAGATGAATGGCAAAATTATTTGAAATGGGCGGTTGATTCGTTCAAATTAGCTTCAAGTAATGTTGATGATTCTACTCAAATTCATACGCATATGTGTTATTCAGAATTCAATGATATTATTCAAAATATTGCTGATTTAGATGCGGATGTTATTACAATTGAATGTTCACGTAGCCAAATGGAATTATTAAATGCTTTTTCAGATTTTAATTATCCAAATGATATCGGCCCTGGAGTTTATGATATTCACTCGCCTCGCGTTCCGTCGAAAGAGGAAATGGTTGATTTGATAGAGAAAGCGACAAAAGTTATTTCGGCAGATCAATTATGGGTGAATCCTGATTGTGGACTAAAAACGCGTCATTGGGAAGAAACCGAAAAAGCTTTGATTGAAATGGTTGCGGCGACAAAAGAATTAAGAAAAATATATACGCCAAAAGCGATTTAAGCTTAACATCCTACTTTTATGACTTAAGTAGTGTACTGTTATTTATTTGTGAAGAAAGGTTGAGTAACGCTCAACCTTTTGTGTTTTAATAATAATTTATCGTTCGTTTTACAACATATTTCAATTCTCCATTAGTTGAAATAGAAGCTTTTATCCAATTATTTTTCGAATCATATTCATACGAAACTTGATAAGAAGTTAAAACTATTTGTCCATTTCGGAAGGATTGTTTTTTAAAGTTGACAATTTCATTTTTCGAATCGAAATCAGCTTGATAGGCTAACGTTTTATTGGCATCAAATGATTGTAATTTAGAAATATTTCCATTCTCAAAAAACATTATTTTGCTCGAATTTCCAGCAATTTCTTCCTGAAAAATAGGCGTTTCTTTATCATAAATATAATACGATTTTCGTCCTTTTTTTCCATCAAAAGAAGTCATTTCATCCAAAACCAATAAACCATTTTTGTTATACGTCAAATTATTTTCACTAATTGTAGAACCTTCCACTTTTGTCGTGATTTTATTTAATTTATTCGAATAATTAAAAATCGTTTCATAATTAGATTTTGACGATTTCCCTTCGATTTTTTCTGTCAAGTTTATCAACTGATTTTTATTGTCATAAACGAAGTTTTTGTCCGAAGCAACTCGTTTTGGATCTTCACCATTGTTAATAACTGTATTCGTTTGTTTATCAATTAAATTTGAGTTATTGTAGTCGTAATTAACATAGTTATAAACAGCTAATTTTCCTTGATAATCCAAATAATTTGTTCGTTTTGTTAACAAACCTTTTGAATTAAATTCTAACGAAATTTGATTGTAAAATTCATTTTCTAAAAAAGGTAAAGTTGTGGTGTTTCCTTTTGCATTTGTTGCGTTTGAAGTCACTTTTTCAACCTTTCCTTTTAGATTAAAGTCAGCTAAAGTTGTTTTAACTTCATAATCATTCGTTGAAATTTTTTGTGCAAAATTAACTTGTGAGACAGCCAAACAAATTGTCGTTAAAATTATTTTTTTCATGTTTTGTTTAAAATTGATAACCGATTTTAAAGTTAAGATTTAAATTGAAATCTGTAGAAGAACCTTCTTTTTTATAATGATTTTCTAAACCGCTCATAAAATAATCAAAAATTCGAGTATCAACACTTTCTAAATTTGTAATATTCGAATATTTTACATTTCTATTTTTTACACCTAAACCAACTTTTGGCATTAGTATAAGACCTTTGTGCAACTGTATAAAAACATTATAATTAAGATTTATTCCATATTTTTCTCGCTTGTAATCGGCAGTATCATAAGAATATAAATAAGAAAAATTTTGATCATCTTTTCGATAAAATTCTCCATTTTCAAGATGATCAGTGTGATGAATATAGAAAAATTCAGAAGAAATAAGATGTTTTACTCGTTTGTTTTCGCTTAGATTGATAAAAAATTCTGGTCGAATCTCAAAAAGTTGATAATCTTCGTTGATTTTATATTTTGGTTTGTGACTAAGAGGAATGCTATGATAACTTCCGTAGCCGATTTCAGAGCCAATCCAATAACGTTCGTTGAGTTTATAAATGTATCCAAACGTCCATCTTGGAGGTGATAATGCTGCTGAAAGAACGCTAAAAGTGATGACATTTTTGCGCTCATCGCTTGATTTTTCTTGTGCTGAAATGAATTGTCCAAAACCAATAACGAACAAAAAAAGTAAAAAATTCTTTTTCATATAAATAGTATTTAAAAGAAAGAGAATCAATTGCTTAAAAGGTTGCGTGAACCAAGATTATTTTGAAGTTAATTATTTCTTCAATTCATACCAAAAGCAATCCAAATCCCACATGTCAAGATGAAAAGTTTCAGTGACTTCAAATCCCATTTTTTCTAACACATTTCGAGAAGCTTTATTATCAACATGCGTTATTGCGTTTAGTTTAATATGTGACATATTTTTTCTGTAAAAGTCCATGCAAGCTTCGGCAGCTTCAGTTGCATAACCTTTTCCCCAAGTTTCTTTTCTGTAACGATATCCGATATCAATAAAATCGAATTTATTATTCATCGATTCGCTTTCTATAATATATTTAAAACCAGTCCAACCAATCATTTTACCTGTTTCTTTTTCAACAACAGCAAGACGACCATGTCCAAGTTCTTCATATTGTTTTTGGATATCTTCAATAATTTCTTTTGTTTCTTCAATGGTTTGAATAGGTTCTGCTTTTAGAAATTCATGAACTTCTGGTTGTGAATCCATTTCAAAAAAATCTTGTAAATCATCAATCGTAATAGGTCTGATGATTAACCGTTCTGTTTCGAGTTTGGTAAATATTTCATTGAGTTATAGTTTTGATTAAAGATAGTATAAAATATAAAATCCTCGCAATTGCGAGGATTTTATCTATATTCTCAATACTAAAATCTAGTATCTAAAATCTTTTTTTATCCAACGATATTAATGATTTTTCCAGGAACAATAATAATGTTTTTCGGAGTACGATCACCCAATTGTTTGATTGTACGTTCGTCGTTCATTACAATTTCTTGAATTTCTTCTTTCGATAACGACAAAGGTAATTCTAACAAAAATTTCATTTTACCATTGAATGAAACTGGATATTCTTTAGCATCTGCAATCAACCATTTTTCTTCGAAAACAGGGAAATCTGCATGTGCAATTGACGTTTCATGTCCTAATTTTGACCACAATTCTTCTGCAATATGCGGTGCATAAGGAGAAATAATAATAGCCAAAGGCTCTAAAATTGCACGTTTAGTTGTTTTTAATTTTCCTAATTCGTTTGCAGCAATCATAAAAGTAGAAACCGATGTATTAAAAGAGAAATTGTTTACATCTTCGTCCACTTTTTTGATGGTTTGATGCAACACTTTCATTTCTTCTTTTGTTGGTTCATCTTCCGAAACAAAAAATGTTTCTTCTGTTCCTGAATGATATAATCTCCAGAATTTTTTCAAGAATGAATAAACTCCAGATAAACCTTGTGTATTCCATGGTTTAGACTGTTCAACAGGACCTAAAAACATTTCGTATAAACGTAAAGAATCTGCTCCATATTGATTACAAATATCATCAGGATTTAAGACATTGTAGTAAGATTTTGACATCTTTTCAACCTCACGTCCTGTGATGTATTTCCCATCTTCTAAGATAAATTCTGCATTAGCAAAATCTTCTCTCCAAGTTTTGAATTTTTCTGTATCTAATTCGTCGCCTCCATCTTTTAACAACTTAACATCAATACGGATTGGTGTTGTTTCATGTTGATCTTTCAAAGATTTAGAAACAAAAGTATTTGTTCCATTAATTCTATATGCATAAGCGGTCATTCCCAAAATCATTCCTTGGTTGATAAGTTTTTTTGCATACTCATCCGTTGGAACTAAACCTTTATCGAATAAGAATTTTTGCCAAAAACGAGAATATAATAAGTGACCAGTAGCATGCTCAGATCCACCCATGTATAAATCTACATTTTGCCAATAATCAACAGCCTCTTTAGATACAAAATCGTTGTCGTTTTTTGCATCCATATAACGTAACCAATACCAAGAAGAACCTGCCCAACCTGGCATTGTATTTAGTTCTATTGGGAAAATAGTTTCGTTATTGATTAAAGTATTATCTACAACTTGATTAGTTGTTGTATCAAAAGCCCATTTTGTTGCACGCCCTAATGGTGGCTCACCTTCAGATGTTGGTAAATATTCGTCCACTTCAGGTAAAATAATTGGTAAAGCTTCTGTAGGAATTGTGTAAGGCATCCCGTCCTTGAAGTAAACAGGAACCGGTTCTCCCCAATATCTTTGACGAGAGAAAACAGCTTCGCGTAAACGGAAGTTTGTTTTTCCTTGTCCAAAACTTTTTTCTTCTAAAGCTTCAATCGCTTTTGCAACCGCTTGTTTATAATCTAATCCGTTTAAGAAATCAGAATCTTGTAATTCGAATCCACCTTTTTCTGTAAAAGCAGCTTCAGAAATATCTTGATTTTTGAAAATATTAATAATTGGTAAATTGAAATGATTTGCAAAAGCAAAATCACGTTCATCACCAGCAGGAACAGCCATTACAGCTCCAGTTCCATAAGAAGCCAATACGTAATCACCAATCCAAATCGGAATTTGTTTTCCTGTAAATGGATGAATGGCGTAAGCCCCGGTAAATTCTCCTGTAATATTTTTAGCATCCGCTAAACGATCACGTTCAGAACGTTTTGAAGTATAATCGACATAAGCATCAACTTTTGCTTTGTTTTCTGCTGTTGTAATTTGAGAAACTAAAGGATGCTCTGGCGCTAATGTTACATAAGAAACACCAAAAACAGTATCAGGACGAGTAGTGAAAACTTCAATTTTTTCATCGTTTCCTACAACATCAAAAAAGATTGATGCACCTTGAGATTTACCAATCCAATTTTTTTGAGATTCTTTGATCGGATCTGGCCAATCTAATTTATCTAAACCAGTTAACAAACGATCAGCGTAAGCCGTGATACGCATCATCCATTGTGTCATTTTTTTGCGCACAACAGGGAATCCTCCACGTTCAGATAATCCGTTAATTACTTCGTCATTCGCTAAAACAGTTCCTAAATCTGGACACCAGTTTACTTCTGCTTCTGCTAAGAAAGTTAAACGATATTTTAATAAAATTGTTTGTTGTTCTTTTTCAGAATAGGCATTCCATTGATCTGCGGTAAAGATTTCGATATCATCATCTGCCACAGCATTTACACTTGCATTACCCTCAGTTTTGAATGTTTCAACTAATTTTGAAATGGATTCAGCTTTATCGGTTGAATTATCATAATATGAATCAAATAATTGATTGAAAATCCATTGTGTCCATTTATAATATTCAGGTTCTGAAGTTCTGATTTCACGATCCCAATCGTATCCCAAACCAATTTTTTTCATTTGGTTCTCGTAACCAGCAATCACATTTCCTTGTTTATCAACACCACCTTCGATATTCGTTGTTGTTGTAATCGCAGGATGTTGACCAGTTTGAATCGCATATTGTTCCGCAGGCAAACCAAAAGAATCGTAACCCATTGGGTGTAAAACGTTGAAACCCTTTAATTTTTTGTATCGAGAATAAATATCAGACGCAATGTATCCAAGTGGATGACCTACGTGTAATCCTGCTCCAGAAGGGTAAGGAAACATGTCTAATACGTAAAATTTAGGTTTTTCTGATTGATTTTCAGCTTTGAACGTCTTGTCTTCAATCCAAAATTTTTGCCATTTTGGTTCGATTTCATTCGGATTATATTGCATTATTGGAAGTTATATTAAAATTAAATTTATGCAAATTTACATTTTTTATGTATCTTTTAGAATAGAATGGCGATATTTGTACATTAACAATCAACAACTAAACCTAATCCATGAAAAAAGAATTGATATTATATTGGTATCCTTATTTTTTTTTACTGTCCTTATTTTTTCTGTTCGTCATATTGTAAATACGACACGTATTTTTGTGGGGTACGAAGATGGTTTTAATCCTATTAATATCAAATGGAATTTTGATAAAAAGGATTCAACACTTCGTGTCAAAGATCCTATTTATGTCAGAAGTGATTATTATTTGATTGATTATAAAGACAAAGCATTCTTAAAAAAAGATACTGTTCTTTATGCAGAACTTTTTGAGGATTCATTGGCTGTAAAAGGAAATGTATTGAATTTGAAACCTCCTTATTTTTTGTGGAAAGAGACTAAAAACGACACGTTGAAAGTTTTTAAACACAACATTACCTTGAAATTTACTAAGAAGCAAGAACAATATTAAGCCTTCTGTAAATAGAACGAAAAAGTAGAACCTTTTCCTATTTTACTTGTCACATAAATTTTCTGTTTATGGGCTTCTAAAATATGTTTTACAATTGCCAAACCTAATCCAGACCCGCCATTATTACGATTTCGAGATTTATCAATTCGGTAAAAACGCTCAAAAATTCGGTCAATGTCTTCCTGTTTTATCCCAACTCCTTGATCTTTTATTGAGATTTGAATTTTATCATCATATTCTTCAAAATCGATGTTAATTTCTGTATTTGGATTAGAATAATTGATGGCATTTACAATCAAATTGATTAAAACCTGTTGAATTTTCTGAATATCACCTACAACTTTTATCGGTTGATGAATAGGGTAATTTAGAGAAATTTTGATGTTATTTTTTTCAGCTTTAATTTCTAATAAATCAATCACATCTTGTACAAGTGCCGTCAAGTTGAAAACTGAAAATTCGATATTGATTCGTCCACGTTCAAGTTCTGCAATCATGTCCAAATCTTTGACTAAATAAATCAATCGATCAACCGATTTATTGATTCGGTTTAAGTATTTATCGCGAATAGATTCATCTTCAACTCCACCTTCTATCAGCGTTAACAAATAACCTTGTACCGAAAAAAGGGGCGTTTTTAATTCATGCGAAATATTTCCAAGAAAATCTCTTCTGTAATTTTCTCTCTCATTCAAAACATCAATTTCTTTGGATTGATCTTCTGTAATTGTAGAAATTTTTTGAGAAAGTTCTTCAAAATCCATTGTGCTGGATTGAAATTGTGGAATATTTTTCGAGATTTCAGTAAAATCTTTTCTTCGTTGATTTTTTAAAGAAAACCAATAAAATATTGATAATCCAATCAATAAAAGAAGCATTAAACTAATGAAAAATAGTTTTTCTTGGAGAATAAAATCAATATTTCCAAACCATAAAAAAGAGAACAAAACAAATCCTAAAGCCAAGAATAATGTACTGAGAAAGGCAAATAGAAAGATGTTTTGAACTTTGAAAGTTGAAGCCATTACGAGCTTTTAGTCATTTATTTTGTATCCAATTCCTTTGATTGTAGAGAAACGATCGTTCCCAAATTTTTCGCGTAATTTGCGCATATGTACGTCAATTGTACGTCCGCCAACTACAACTTCATTTCCCCAAACTTTCTCCAAAATTTCTTCACGTTTGAAAACACGTTCTGGATTTGAAGCTAATAAAGCAATCAATTCAAATTCTTTTCGAGGTAACAAAAAGTCTTGTCCTTGGTAATTTACTTTATAGGTTTCGCGGTTAATCTCGAAATTATTCAATTTGATGAATTCGTCTTTTGCCGCTTCGTTAGGTTGTTTTAATTTCAATAAAGCATTTAGTTTACTAATTAAAACTTTTGGTTTGATAGGCTTTAAGATGTAATCATTTGCACCAGCATCATAGCCAGCTAATTGAGAAAAGTCTTCAGCTCGAGCAGAAAGAAAAACAACTAAAGTATCCTTGAAAGAATCTAACTTTCTTAATTCGGCACACATTTCCATTCCATCCATTTGCGGCATCATAACATCTAGTAGAATTAAATCTGGACGAAAAATTTTAGCTTGTTTCAAACCTTCTAGTCCGTTTTGAGCTGTTTCTACTTCAAAACCTTCTTTTTTTAAGTTGTAACCAATAAATTCTAAGATATCTGGTTCGTCGTCAACTAATAAAATTTTAATGTTCTTCATAATTGTTTGTAATAACTAAATAAAATTAGTCGATGTAAAATTAAGCTTAAATTTTAGGAGAAATTAGGTAAAAACATTTCTTAACATTCATTTAAAGTTACGATAATTTCATAACATTTACCTAACAAAACCTTTACAATTTTTAAAAATGTTTTTCATTGGATTGCCGCAACTTTGCCATCAAACAAACACGAATTATACAATCGCAATGAAACGCAATTTAACTTTACTTTTATTATTAGGTTCTGCAGCATTATTTGCGCAAACTAATATTAAATTAGAAGGAACTTTATTTGATCAAAAAACAAATCAACCACTTTCAGAAAAAACGTTTGTCGTTGAAGGATTAAATATTCAAGCAAAAACAAACGAGAAAGGGTACTATGAAATTTCTATTCCGGATGATGTTTATCAAATCGATGTAAAAGTTGACGGTTATCAAACCATTACGAAAACTTTAACAGAGGAGACGAATCTTAACATGTATTTGCAACCGGAAGATTTTAAAGATGGAAAAATTGATTTGTCGACAGCTGTAGTGACTGGAGTAAGAAGTAAATCAGCTGAGTCTAACTTGTTGAATATGCAGAAGAAATCTACAGAAATTGTAGAGCGAGTTGGAGCAGCTCAATTAGAAAAACAAGGTATTGGGGATGTTGCAACTGCTATTACTAAAGCTTCTGGAACGATAAAACAAGAAGGAACGGGAATTATTTTCGTCCGAGGATTAGGAGATCGTTTCAATTCGACTACGTTAAATGGTTTTATCATTCCATCAGATGATCCTGAAAATAAGAATATTAATTTAGGTATTTTCAAAACAAATATGGTCGATTATATTTCACTTGAAAAATCATTTTATCCTCGTATGATTGGTGATTTTACAGGAGCAAATATCGACATCGTTTCCAAAGAATATACAGGAAAAGCTTATGTAAAAATAGGTGTAGGTTCTTCTGTCAATTTACAGACAATAGATAATAATAAATTTAAACAACAAGATGGTCCAAATTTTTTTGGATTCAAAAAAATAGAGTTACCAACAAGTACCAATCCTGTAAAGCAATATGCTTTTAAAACAAATTGGGATTATAAAAATGCCAAAAATCCATTCAACACAGGAATTGATTTAGAGGCTGGTGGAAATGTAAATATTGGAAGAGAAGGTAAACTTTCTATCTATGGATATATAGGATTTGATAATCATTATGCATACAGAGAAGGACAGGAAAATAACGTTTCAGCTGCAGGAGATTATTTAAAGCAATTGAATGTTGATCGTTCTTCTTATACAACTAATACAAACGGTTTATTAAATTTTATTTATAGAATCAATTCGAACAATAAAATTACGTTAACTTCAAATACTATTCATGCATCAGAACAAGATTTTCGAATCTTAAGAGGGTTTTTGAGAGATACTGCTGAAAATGGACAAGGTCTTGTACATCGTGCAGATAATAAAGTCACAACAGTTTTTGCAAATCAACTTTTTGGTGAGCATCAATTTGGAAATAACTTAACATTGAATTGGGGTGGAGCCTTTAATCATATCAACAGTGAACGTCCAAATCGTATGCAAAACACGATGATGTTAGATGAAAAGATTAATCAATACATACTAATTAGTAATTCACCAGGAGATAATCACCGTTATTACGATGAATTTTCTGGAAACGATTTTCAAGGTAGAGCCGATATTACGAAAAAATGGGATCGACTAAAATTAACCGTTGGAGGGTATGGTCTTTATAAAAAGCGTGATTTTGGTGCAGTCCAAATTAGTATTGGTACAAAAAATGGTCAAATTGTAGACCCAAATAACTTAGATGCATTTTTTAATCAAAATAATTTTAACAATGGGATGTTTACCTTATCCACTCTTAGAGGAACAGGAACTTCAGATTTGCCAAATTTATTAGATCCATTAAGTTATACTGCAGAACAAAAAATTTACTCTGGTTTTGCTAACATAGAATATGAATTGAGTGATAAATTCTTAGTTCAAATTGGATTGAGAAATGATAATGTCAATTTGATGGTTGACTGGAATACAAATATTGGAGAGATGACTGGTAAAGTTGACAAGAATTACAACAAAATTTTACCAGCATTGAATTTAAAATATAGTTTAACGGATAATCAAAATCTACGTTTTTCAGCATCTAAAACTTATACATTGCCACAAATCAAAGAAATGGCACCTTTTGCTTATGATGATGTAACGAATACAACATACGGACAACCAAAGATTTATCCATCAGATAATTATAATGCAGAACTAAAATGGGAATTTTTTCCAAAAAGAGACGAAGTCTTATCGATTACTGCTTTTGGAAAATATATCAAAAATCCAATTTCAAGGGTTAACGTTTCTTCAGCATCTGCAAATGATTTAACATACATTAACACTGGAGATAACGGATATGTTTATGGTGCAGAAATAGAGGCGAGAAAAAATATTGTTGAGTTTTCTACAACGTCAAAATTATACACAATCCTAAACGCAGCTATATTAAATTCTAACCAAAAATTAGATTTTGAGAAAGTTAAAAATGAAACAGGAATTGCAACCAATTTCACTAAGACAGACCAAGAAATGGTTGGAGCAGCTCGCTTTTCAGGAAATGCAAGTCTTGGTTATTCTACTTCTTTAGGAGGTAAAAAGAAATTAGACGCAATGCTTGTTTATGGTTATGTAGGTAAAAACGTATATGCAATTGGTTCTCAAGAAAGAGGTTCTCAAATGCTGAAAGCAATCAATTTGCTAGATGCTAATATACGTTTCAATTTATCAGAAAAAACGACTTTATCAGTATTTGGAAAGAATTTATTAAATCCAAATTTCACGATCGAACAAAATAATAGAGGAACAAACTACATTCTCGAAAATTATAACAGAGGAATCCAAGTTGGATTAGGATTTTCTCACACACTTTAAAAATCAACAATAGAATATAAAAATTACAAACAAAAACAATACAAATGAAAAAATTAATCTTTAAAGCACTTTTTTGTGCAACAATTTTATCTTCTACTGCAATGGTAATTTCATGTAGCAACAATGATGATAGTGGTGAAGTAATTGATGATAAAAACCCTTTAACACCTGAAAAATTTGAAGGTACAATAAAAACAGGAAAGTCTTTAACATTAGATCCTTCGAAAACATATAACCTAACAGGTAAAGTAACGGTTGAAAATGGAGCAACATTAACGATTCCTGCTGGAACTAAGTTTATTACAAAAGGAGGTACTGCTTCTTACATTATTGTAGATAGAGGAGGTAAAATATATGCAAATGGAACATCTGCAAGTCCTATTGTTTTTCAAGGAGTTAATCATACACCAGGAGAATGGGGAGGAATTGTTATCTTAGGAAAAGCTCCATCTAATCGTAGTGCTTCAGGTGAATCAACTTCAGAATTAGGAGATAAAATTTATGGAGGTAAAGAGAGTGCAGATAACTCAGGATCGTTAACTTATGTAATTATTAAAGATTCAGGAGCAAGATATAATGATCAAAAAGAATTTAATGGACTTTCATTATTTGGTGTTGGTAACGGAACAAAAATCGATAACATCTACATTGAAAATGGAGGTGATGATGGAATTGAATTCTTCGGAGGAACTGTAAATGCAAGTAACATAATTGTAAACGGTGTTGGAGACGATTCTTTTGACTGGACAGAAGGTTGGTCGGGTACGGGTACAAATTGGTACGCAAAAAGAAGACCTGCAGCAATCGGTGGAGAAATGGGGAATAGAGGTATAGAAGCGGATAATCAAGATACAAATCCTGATGCAACACCAATTTCTAACCCAACACTTAAAAATGTAACGGTTGTAGGAACTAAAGAAGGGCCAGAATCTCAAGGTGCAAAATTAAGAGCAGGTACTAATGGGAATATTGACAACTTAGTTATTGCAAATTTTGTTACAGGTTTAGATATTGAAACAGATCGTTCTGTTAACTGGTTTAATCAAGGAGGAAAATTGACAAATGTTCGTTTTATCAATGTAGATAAAGAAAGTAAAGGAACAAATAGTAAAAAAGAAGCTGTAGATGTTTCTAAAGCATATACAACTAATCCGAATGCTACAGGAGCTGGTAACGGAGCAGATATCCCAACATGGGCAGCTTGGACAGGATTAAAATAAAAATCTATATAATGAATGATTAAACTTTTCTTATAAAAAAGTTCTTCGTGTTTGTAAATCGCTTTTTTGGGTTCTCCAAAGAAGCGATTTTCTTCTATTATAACTATTTTATTTTAAGTCATTAAAAATAGTTATTTAGAAAAATTCCACGTAAGATAAAGTATTTGTACATTTGTACCATTAAGAATTGAAATAATGGCATTAACAGAAGAACAATTAGATTCGATTGGAGAAAAATTGGTTGAAAAATTCAAGACCGTTTTTGATCCGGAGATTCCAGTAGATATATACGAGTTAGGATTAGTTTATGATGCGCAAGTAAATGCAGATGGTGAAGTAAAAGTTACCATGACTCTTACATCTCCAAACTGTCCAGTTGCAGAAAGTTTACCATTAGAGGTAGAACAGCGCGTAGAAGAGATAGAATATGTAACGAAATGTTACGTAGAAATTACGTTCGATCCACCTTGGGATAGAGATATGATGAGCGAAGAAGCAAAATTCGAATTAGGAATGTTATAACTTAACATTCCTAATTTTTTTGTATCTTAATCCAACAAATTCAAAACACTAAAACTTATGGGATATTTAGGCGTGATCGTTTTTCTTGGAATTATTTTCCTTTTTTTATTCGTCTTTACAGTAAAACAACAAACGGCGGTTGTAATCGAGCGTTTCGGAAAATTTAATAGCATTCGTAATCCAGGATTACAATTCAAAATTCCGATTGTGGATAGAGTTGCAGGAAAAATGTCATTAAAAATTCAGCAATTAGACGTTGTTGTCGAAACTAAAACAAAAGATGATGTATTTGTTCGATTGAAAGTTTCTGTTCAATATCAAGTCATCAAAACACAAGTTTATGATGCATTTTACAAATTAGATAATCCGTATACGCAAATAACTTCTTTTGTTTTTGACGTTGTTCGAGCGGAGGTTCCAAAACTTCGTTTGGATGATGTTTTCGAGAAGAAAGATGACATTGCAGTTGCTGTAAAAAGTGAATTGCAGGAAGCAATGAATTCATATGGATATGAAATTGTTAAAACTTTGGTAACCGATATCGATCCAGATGAACAAGTAAAACATGCGATGAATCGTATTAATGCTGCAGAACGTGAGAAATTAGCAGCGCAATATGAAGGTGATGCTGCACGTATTTTGATTGTAGAAAAAGCAAGAGCCGAAGCAGAATCGAAGCGTTTGCAAGGACAAGGTATTGCAGATCAACGTCGCGAAATTGCAAAAGGTTTATTGGAATCTGTAGATGTTTTGAATGGAGCAGGAATTACGTCGCAAGAAGCTTCTGCGCTAATTGTGGTGACGCAACATTATGATACATTGCAAGCGATTGGAGAAAAATCTGGAAGCAAATTAGTTTTGTTGCCAAATTCACCAACTGCCGCTTCGGAAATGCTGAATACAATGGTTACTTCGTTTACCGCAGCACATGAACTGAATGAGCATCAAATAACAAAAGAAGATAATCCAACTCAACGAAAAAATAAACCAAATACAGGAGATTCGTTTACTTTTCCAGAACATCCTTAGAAGATCATTATATCAAGTATTTTCTTAATATTATATGAAAGTCAAATCCACTAAAAAAAGAAACTTAAATAAGTGTTATTTTTTGTTTTTGGTAACCGTTTTAATGACTTTTTCGTTATATGGACAATCTAATAAAACAATTAATCAGGATTCTATCAATCAATCAAAATTATATGATGAGTTTAGAATTGATTTTGATAAATATGAAAAACAATATGGTCATTATATTCAGACAGATAATGTGAAAATGCATTATTTAGAGTGGGGAAATCCTAAAAATCCTACTCTTATTTGGATTCATGGAACTTATAGTAATAGTTATGAACTTTATGAAATTATTGATAATCTTGTCAAAATGAATTTGCATGTCATTGCAATAGATTATTATGGACATGGTTTTACTGAGATTCCTAAAAAAGATGTAAGTATCTATCATGTTGTTGATGATATAAAATTCTTGATGGATAAAAAGAGTATTAAACAAGCTATTATTGGTGGTTGGTCGAGAGGAGGTACAATAAGTTCTGCATTTTATGATGCATATCCAAAATCTGTACAAGCATTGATTTTAGAAGATGGTGGCTCAGTTGCTTGGGATTTTAATGAAAAAGTGGCTAATATTGTCAAGAGTATTGAAGAGGCAAATCAGTATTATGCAAATAAAAAATCATTGATTTTCGATTCAGAATTTGACGCTTATTGGTACATTTATAATAATTGGGGAGTAAGAGGAAAACAAGATGAAAAACTTAAAAAAGAAATTTTCATTTTGTATGCAAGAATTAAAAAGAATAATCAAAACAAATTTGAAATAAATCCAGGTGCTGAAGAGCTTACAGGAGAAAATTCTGCTGAAGAAAACATTTCAATTATTTATACTCCTTTTACTTCAAAAACAGCTTTTGGAGCTTCAACACATCAATTAAATCCTAAAATTATTTACAGAAATTTAGATAAACCTATGTTAATTTTTGATCCGATAAATGATCAAGATTGGTTTGATTTTAAAGCTGAAAATGAAAAACTAACCAATGAACATAAAGCTTATATTACGCACAAAGTTTATGAAAAAACATGGCATGGAGTAAAAGATGAAAGACCGAAAGACGTTTTAAATGATATAAAGTCTTTTTTACAATCTAATAAAATAATTAAGAAAAACTAAATATCGTAATGGCAATTAACGATTTAAATCATCAATATGTTATTGCAACTGAATTTAAACTAAAATAAAAATAAAAGCCACTTCGATGAAGTGGCTTTCTAATATCTCAATACTTATATCTAAAATCTAAGTCTATCCAACTTGAACGCCGTTTGGCGTTTCTTCTTCAGGATTTACAAATGTTAATTTTCCGTCTACTTTATCAGCGAATAATAACATTCCGTTCGATTCGATTCCACGAATTTTACGAGGCGCTAAATTTGCTAAAACCATTGCTTGTTTACCAATGATTTCTTCTAATGTAAAATGTTCTGCAATACCAGAAACAATTGTACGAACATCCATTCCTGTATCAACTTTTAGTTCGAATAATTTGTCTGCTTTTTCAACTTTTTTCGCTTCTAAAATAGTTCCGATACGGATATCCATTTTTTGGAAATCATCAAAAGAAATCAATTCTTTTTGAGGTTCTGCATTTGGATTTGTCATATTATTTTTGACTTTACTTTCGTTTAATTTATTGATTTGTGCTTCGATTGCTTCGTCCTCAATTTTTGCAAAAATTAATTCAGACTGTCCCAATTGATGTCCAGCTTTTACAAATTCGTCAGTTGATTCTAAATCGTCCCAACTCATTTTTTCTACATTCATCATAGCCAAAATTTTCTCAGAAGCGAATGGAATAAATGGTTCTCCCAATTGTCCTAATGCAGCAGCAATTTGCGTTGCAGTGTACATAATTCCTTTCACAGCTTCAGGATCATCACCTTTTTTCCAAGGTTCTTGCGCTTGTAAAAATTGATTTCCAAGACGAGCCAAATTCATATATTCTGTCAATGCAGCACGGAATTCATATTTCTCTAAATGATCACCAATGCGTTTTGCAAAATATTTGATTTCAGTTAATTCTTCAAATTCAATTGTTTTTGCAGGAACAATTCCTTCGTAATATTTGTGAGAAAGAACCATTACGCGGTTGATAAAGTTTCCTAAAATTCCAACTAATTCAGAATTATTTTTAGTTTGGAAATCTTTCCACGTAAAGTTATTGTCTTTATTTTCAGGCATATTCGCCGTTAACACATAACGTAATGTATCTTGTTGATTTGGAAAATCTTCTAAATATTCGTGTGCCCAAACTGCCCAATTACGAGAAGTTGATATTTTATCATCTTCTAAATTCAAGAATTCGTTTGCAGGAACATTGTCTGGCATAATGTAATCGCCATGCGCTTTCATCATAGTTGGGAAAATGATACAGTGGAAAACGATATTGTCCTTTCCGATGAAATGAACCAATTTTGTTTCTTCATTTTGCCAATAATCTTTCCAATTTTTACCGTTTTTCTCTGCCCATTCTTGCGTGAAAGAAATGTAACCAATCGGTGCATCGAACCAAACATACATTACTTTTCCTTCAGCACCTTCTACTGGAACAGGAATTCCCCAGTTCAAATCGCGTGTCATTGCACGAGGTTTCAAACCATCGTCTAACCAAGATTTTACTTGACCATAAACACTCGATTTCCAATCATTTTTGTGACCTTCTAAAATCCATTTTGATAAGAAATCTTGGTACTGATCTAATGGCAAATACCAGTTTTTAGTTTCTTTTCTGATTGGTGTATTTCCAGATAAAGCAGAACGAGGGTTAATCAATTCTTCTGGACTTAATGTTGATCCACATTTTTCACATTGATCTCCATAAGCATCTGTGTTTCCACATTTCGGACATTCACCACGAATGTATCGATCTGCTAAAAATTCGTGCGCATCTTCGTCATAAAATTGTTCCGTAACATCTTCTGTAAACTTGTTGTTGTTATATAACGTTTTGAAGAAATCTTGTGCAACTTCTCTGTGTTTATCTGATGTTGTACGAGAATAAATATCGAATGTCACACCAAAATTTGTCAATGTATTTTTGATATTTTCGTGGTAACGATCAACAATGTCTTGAGGTGTAACGCCTTCTTTTTTGGCACGAATTGTAATTGGAATACCATGTTCATCAGAACCTCCAATAAATGCTACATCTTTTCCTTTTCTTCGTAAAAAACGTGCATAAATATCAGAAGGAACGTAAACACCTGCCATGTGACCAATATGCAATGGTCCGTTAGCATAAGGTAAAGCCGCTGTAATTGTATATCTTTTTGGTTGACTCATTTGCTTAAAAACTATAAACGACAAAGATACGATTTGTTGTTTGTTTTGTTAAAACCTTTTTCTAATTTTATAAGGTTAATTAATTTATGATGGAATGAATATTAGAAAAGAGGAGAAGAGAGATTATGAACAAGTTTTTAAATTGATTGAAAAGGCATTTGAAAATGAAGAATATAGTGATCATCGTGAACAATTTTTAGTAGAGCGATTACGAGATTCTGATGGTTTTGTACCTGAATTGTCTTTGGTATTTGAAATGAATGAGATGATTGTTGGTTATATTTTATTGACAAAAATTAAAATTAATCATTCGGATTCTTCTTACGATTCTTTAGCACTTGCTCCTGTAGCGGTTTTACCTAATTATCAAGGAAATGGAATTGGTGGTCATTTAATAGCATTTGCTCATAATAAAGCGAAAGAATTAGGTTTTGAATCTGTTATTTTATTAGGTCATCCAACTTATTATCCTAAATTTGGTTACAGAAAAGCATCTGATTTTGATATTCAGTTACCTTTTGATGTTCCAGATGAGAACTGCATGGCAATTGAGTTGATTGAAGAAGCTCTAAAAAATGTGAATGGAATGGTAGAATATCCGAAAGAATTCTATCAATAAAAAATATTTCCTATGGAAGAAAACGCTGTTGTAACGCCAGATGAGGTGGTAACTGATACAATTACGAACTTATTTACGTATGTTAATTATTTTTTAGTTGCAGCGCTTGTTGTGTTGTTAACCTATATGACGATTCGAGACTATAAGAAAAAACAACGCGAAAAGAAATTGGCACAAGAGCGTGAAGCGTACAACAATCAGTTTGATAACGAAGACGAAAAAGAGGAATTATAACTAATAAAAATAGCCACTCAATTTTGAGTGGCTATTTTGTTTATATCAATTTAATTATTGACCTTCTTCATCAGGAATTTCATAGTTTTCGCCTACGCTTTCACTACCACTTCCTTCGATAATTGGACCTGGATCATACATTTCATCATATTGATGGAATCCGTATGTATTCGAACAATCCCAATGTTTTTCAATGTCTTTAGGTTTGTCAAATTTATCTCCAACTGTTACCCCAAATTTACCTCCTTCTTTGTAAACGCCTTGCATATAATAAGCCCAAATTGGCATAGCTGTATTGGCTCCTTGCCCTGTGGCTGTACTCGCAAAGTGAGCAAATCGGTCTTCTGCACCAACCCAAACTCCAGTAACTAAATTTGGTGTTAATCCCATAAACCAACCATCAGAGTTTTCGTTTGTTGTACCTGTTTTACCAGCAATTTCGGCAGTCATTCCGTAGCGATTTCTTAATCTCGCACCAGAACCTCTGTCTATAACACCTTTCATCAAATCAATCATAGTGTACGCTACGTTTTCATTAACAACTTCTCGTGTTTGAGGTGTATAATCTTTGATAACTTTTCCTTGTTTATCTTCTATTCTTAAGATTAATTGGGGTTTAATGTAAATACCACCATTAGCAAAAGCACTCATCGCACCAACCATTTCATATAAAGATAAGTCAGCAGAACCTAATGCAATTGTAGGATCTTTTACGATAGGAGATTCAACTCCAAGGTCCCGAGCCATTTGAATTACAGGTTCTTCACCTGTTTGCATAATCAAACGGGCAGCGACAATATTTGTTGAATAAGCTAATGCAGTTCTTAAATCTTGAGATCCACCATATTTACCGTTAGCATTTCGAGGAGACCATTTTCCTGGTATTCTCTCATTAGAAACGGTATGACAAGGTGTTAATCCTAATTGGTTAATAGCTGTTGCATAAACAAACGGTTTGAACGTAGAACCTACTTGACGACGTGCTTGTTTTACGTGGTCAAATTTGAAATAATTCCAATCGATTCCTCCAACCCAAGCTTTGATTGTTCCATCTTTTGGATCCATTGACATCAAACCAGCTTGTAAAATATGTTTGTGATATTCGATTGAATCCATCAATGTTTTCCCTTTTTTGTACTGAATTCCGTTCCATGTAAAGAACTGAACAGAGTCGCGAGGTGTATTGAAAACAGTTTCAATTTCAGCTTCAGATTTTCCTTCGGCTTTCATCTTTTTGTATAAATCTGTACGAGCCATTGCTTGCTTAAAGATTTGTGTTCTTTTTGCAGCAGAAATATTATAAAATGGTGCTAAACTACGTCCACGTTGCTCTCCAAAGAATTGATCTTGTAAAACTTTTAATTGTTTTTTAACCGCTTCTTCAGCTAAATTTTGCATTCTTGAGTCTAACGTTACATAGATTTTTAAACCATCTTTTTCAAGGTTATAAGATTTTCCTGTTTCTTTCTCATAATCAACCATCCATTGTTGAATTTCCTTTCTCAAAGCAGATTTGAAATATGCTGAATGTGATTCATCATGTTTCATAATATCTTGTTTATCTGTAACCAAAGGCGCATTTTGCGCGGCTTCTCCTTCAGCTTGAGAAATTTTGTTGTATTTCATCATTTGCTTTAAGACAAGATTTCTTTGCTTTTTAGAAACTTCAGGATATTTTACAGGATTATACGCAACAGGATTTTGAAACATCGAAACCAATGTTGCAGCTTCATCTAAATTTAATTCTTTCGTTGTTTTGTTGAAATAAACTTTAGAAGCAGATTCAATTCCTTTTGCATTATAAATAAAGTCGAACTTATTGAAATACATTGCAATAATTTCTTCTTTTGTGTACAATTTTTCTAACTGAACAGAAGTTACCCATTCTTTTAATTTCTGTAAAACACGTTTTACTTTATTAGAAGAAGGATCTTTTGTGTACAATTGTTTTGCTAACTGCTGTGTAATTGTAGAACCACCTCCAGATTCTCCTCCAGAAGTAATTGCACGAGCTGCTGCTTTTATGTCTACACCTGAGTGATCAAAGAAACGAACGTCCTCTTTTGCTAACAATGCGTCAACTAAATGTGGAGGTAAATCTTTGTAATCGACTGGTGTTCTGCGTTCTGCTTCGAAACGATCTAACAAAACACCATCAGAAGAAATAATTTCTGATGAAACATAAATATCAGGATTTTCTAAATCGCGTACATTGGGAATTTCACCTAACCATCCGTTAGATGTAGCCCAAAAGATTCCGAAAATTCCTAATACGGCACAAAAAAACAGTACCCAAATGGTAACGATTATTTTTTTGGCTAATGAAAAGCTATTGAACTTCTTTTTTGCTTTAGAAGTTGTGCTTGTTTTAGAATTTTTATTGTTTTCCATTCTGTATTATTCAGCTTTATCAACAATCAAACTAATGTCTTCGATTCCTTTCAAATTTTTTGTTCGCATACCTTGCCAAACTTTTAGTTGATAGCGACCAGAGTCTTTTATTGGTAAATTTTCGCGATAAACCAACATCATTTCTTTTGTTGTCATTCCTTTACCAATCCAGCTTCCATCGGGATTTGCAATATAATACTGTAAAGTATCAATCATTTCATTTCCTTTAGGATCGATGAATTTCGTGAACAAATATAAGTTACTATATTCATACGACGTATTATTTCTTAACACAAATCCAATGTTAACAGCCGAAGGTTTAGGATCTTTTACATCAAACGTAAAGGTTTGAGGTTGATTATTCTTCCATTCGTCTTTCACATCTTTTGTGTCTTGATAATAATGTTTAGCCTCGCAACTAAACAATAAAAAGACTAAAATAAAAAGCAAACTACTGTTGCGTATCATCTGGTTTTGGCCCACGATTAAATCTTTTTTTATTTCGATTCTTCGATTTATTTGGATTCGGTTGAGAATTATTTGCTTGATTCTCGTCCTTAGTTTTCGGTTTTTGCTCAGCATTTTGATTATTTTGCTGAGGTTGTTTTTTTGGTTGTTGAGTTGACTGATTAGCCTGATTTGTTTGATTATTTTGTTGGCTATTATTGCTCGGATTATTCGGTTTTCGCTTTTGTTGATTGCGATTGCGATTATTTCCTTGCGGCTTTTGCTGATCAGTATTTGGTTGAGCTTGTTGCTCTTTCGCTTGAGTTGGCTGTTGCTTCTCTTTTGGCTGATTTTGTTGTTGCTGATTCTGATTAGGATTCGAATTTTTGTTCGGTCTATTTTGATTATTCTTTTTAGACTGATTTGGATTCTTTCCTTGTTTATTTTCAGGACGATTTGCTTTATCTTTCGTCTCGTTAGGCTGTTTTTGTTTTGCCTTCTGAGGTTTCAGATTATTAGCATTCGCCGCAACTTTTTCGTTTCCAGAATTTTGATTATTCTTAATTCTTTTACGTTTTTTGTTCTGTTTTTCTTTACGTTCAAAACGTTCTAAAGAATCTTCACCAATTACATCTGTAAAATCTGGTTTCGATTCTTCTACATTTTTAGCTAAATCCTCTAAAGGTTCAGTTTTTTGACCTTTTGCAGTGATTGCTAAAAACTCTTGAATATCGTCTACCGAAAATTTGTACCAAACAATTCCGCCTTTGTCATAAGCAAACCACATTTCTTTCTTGAAAACGTCGATTTTAACACAATGTGCCCAACCTTTTTCAGTCTCGAAACGGCTTTCCATTGATGGAAAACTATTTAATGCATCTAAATATGAATCCAATTCAAAATTTAAACAACATTTTAATTTACCACATTGTCCAGCTAACTTTTGCGAGTTAATTGACAATTGTTGATAACGTGCTGCAGCAGTGCTCACAGAGCGGAAATCTGTTAACCAAGTAGAACAACATAATTCGCGTCCACAAGATCCAATTCCACCAACTTTTGCTGCTTCTTGACGATATCCGATTTGTTTCATTTCAATTCTTACGCCAAATTTCCCAGCGTATTCTTTGATTAGTTGTCTGAAATCTACACGTCCTTCTGCTGTATAATAAAATGTAACTTTCGCTCCATCTCCTTGGTACTCAACATCACAAATTTTCATTTCCAAATTAAGGTTTTTCGCCATAATTCGAGAATCAACCATTGTTTGTTTTTCTCTATCACGAAACTCTACCCAAGTTTCTATATCTTTTTGGTTCGCTTTGCGATAAACCTTCTTGACATCTTCCGCAGTCCACGAAAGATTCTTTTTTTTCATCTGGATTCTAACAAGCTCACCCGTAAGTGTAACAACCCCAATATCATGACCAGGTGTTCCTTCAACAGCGATTACATCGCCAATATTTAGAGATATGTTGTTTTCGTTTTTATAATAAAACTTTCGATCGTTTTTGAAACGAACTTCCACAAAATTGAACTTTTCTTGTCCATTTGGAAGTTGCATATTCGATAACCAATCAAAAACTGATAATTTTCCACAACCATCAGTGCCACAAGCACCATTATTGTTACATCCTTTCGGAAGGCCATTAGAAGTTCCACAAGATCCACATCCCATGCTTCTATAATTTTTTTAAATGACAACACAAAGGTATGAAAATATTTTTCTGAATTTGTGAAATCATTTCGGTTATGAAATTGATTTTAAATTGAATCAAAAACTTCTGAAAATGAATAGGTTTTATCTAATCTAACCCCTTTTTCTGTTAATTTTAACGTAGCTAATTCGTTGACATGGTCATGTTCAAAAAACAAAATATATTCATTTTCGACTGCTTTTTGTAAAAACGTTCCTTTTTCTTCAACTGTTATTAAAGGTCGTGTATCAAACCCAATTACATAAATTAATGGAATATGCCCTACAGTTGGGATTAAATCTGCGATATAAACTATTTTTTTGCTTTTATATGTAATGATTGGTAACATTTGTTTTTCGGTATGTCCATCCACAAATAAAATATCAAAACCAAGAGGAGAATTTTCTAAAATTGATCCATTTTGAGGTAAATCAATCAAATTAAGTTGTCCACTTTCTTGTAGAGGTAAAATATTTTCTTTCAGGAAAGATGCTTTTTCACGTGGATTTGGATTTACTGCCCAATCCCAATGATTTGCATTTGACCAAAATTTTGCGTTTTTGAATGAAGCTTCTAAATAATCTTTCTCTTTGTTGTATTGAATTGCGCCACCACAATGATCAAAATGCAAATGCGTCAAGAAAATATCTGTAATATCATCGCGATGAAAACCATGTTTGGCTAAAGAGTTATCCAAAGTAGCATCGCCCCATAAATAATAAAAACCAAAGAATTTTGCATCTTGTTTAGTTCCGATTCCTGTATCAATCAATATTAATCGTTTACCATCTTCGATTAATAGACATCTCATCGCAAGGTCGATTAAATTTCTATCATCAGCAGGATTGGTTTTATTCCAAATCGATTTTGGTACAATTCCGAACATTGCGCCGCCATCTAATTTAAAATTTCCTGTTTCTATTGTATATAATTTCATTTTTATGTGGTTTTATTTTGTTGAATTTTCGTTTTACGAAGATAAAAAATAGAATATTATTTAAAATAAATATCTATTATAGAATTGAACGACTTAAATTTGCAAAAATTTTGATACAATGGCAAAAGAAGTTCGTGTAAGATTTGCGCCAAGTCCAACAGGTGCGTTACACATCGGAGGAGTCCGTACTGCGTTATACAATTATCTTTTCGCAAAACATAATAACGGAAAATTCTTATTAAGAATAGAGGATACAGACCAAACACGTTATGTGGAAGGTGCTGAACAATATATTATCGATTCGTTGAAATGGTTAGGCTTAACTCCTGATGAAGGTGTTGGTTTTGGTGGAGATTTAGGTTCTTACCGTCAATCAGAGCGTAAAGAAATCTACAAACAATATGTAGACGAATTATTAGCTTCTGGAAATGCATATTATGCGTTTGATACGGCAGAAGAATTAGACGCTGCACGTGCAAAAGCAGACGAAAATAAAGAAACATTTATTTATAATTGGTCGACAAGAGGAAAGTTGAAAAACTCATTGTCAATGACAGAAGCTGAAACAAAAGCTTTAATTGAGAATGGAACGCCTTATGTGATTCGTTTCAAAATTGATGATTCTCGTACAGTTTTATTGAATGATATGATTCGTGGAAAAATCACGATTGATGCATCAACTTTAGATGATAAAGTTTTGTTTAAATCTGATGGAATGCCAACGTATCACTTAGCTAATATTGTGGACGATCATTTGATGGGAATTTCTCACGTAATTCGTGGAGAAGAATGGTTACCATCAATGGCTTTACATGAATTATTGTATGATGCATTTGGTTGGGAAGCACCTTGTTTCGCACATTTACCATTAATCTTGAAACCAGAAGGAAAAGGAAAACTAAGTAAACGTGATGGAGACAAACACGGATTTCCAGTTTTCCCAATGGAATGGAAAACAGAAGAGGGAATTGCAAAAGGATACAAACAAGAAGGTTATTTCCCAGATGCAGTATTGAATATGTTAGCTTTATTGGGATGGAACTCTGGAACTGATCAAGAGATTTTTACAATGGAAGAATTGACTCAATCATTTTCATTAGAAAAAGTTTCGAAATCGGGCGCACGTTTTTCTCCAGAGAAAGCAACTTGGTTTAATCATCAATATTTACAACAAAAATCTGTTGAAGAATTATTGCCATCTTTCGAAGAAGTTTTAAAAGAAAACGGAATCGAAGCGAATCCAGCTTTAGATGCAAAAGTGGTTGAATTGTTAAAAGAAAGAGCAAACTTTGTAAAAGATATTTTCGAACAAGGTCAATTCTTTTATATAGCTCCTTCTACTTACGACGAGAAAGCAGCTAAAAAAGCTTGGAAAGATGATTCGAAAGAGATTTTAGGAAAATTTATAGAAGTTTTAAATTCATCAGAATTTACTTCAGAAATTTTACACGATGCAATGGCAGAATATGTTACAACGCAAGAAATTGGATTTGGAAAAATCGGAATGCCTTTACGTCTTAGTTTAGTTGGTGCTTTACAAGGACCAGATGTTCCTGTAATTATGGCAACTTTAGGAAAAGAGGAAACGATTGCACGTATCAACAAAGCGATTGAAGTTTTAGGATAAAATTATTTCTATCATAAATAAAAAAGCCATTTGCAATGCAAATGGCTTTTCTGTTATAAATTGATTTTGACTTCGTCTAATTGATTAAGTTCTTCTTGAGAGAATATTCGATAATTGACTTTAAATGTTTTGCCAAGCGGAACTTCTAACGAAAAACCTCCTGCGCCAATCGCATCAATAACATCTAATTCGAAATGAGCATGTTTCCAATATTCGAACAAATCTTTGTCAATCCAAAATTCAACTCCATCAATTTCTCCAATGCAAACATCTTTGTATCGAAGATAAAATTCTCCTTTTCTGAAACATTGCGGTTGCGTTCCTTCACAGCAACCTCCTGCTTGATAAAGCATTAAATCGCCATGTTTTGCTTTTAATTCATTCAATAAATTAATCGCTTTTTCTGTTGCATCAACACGTTTCATTTTTTGAGATTTTTAATTAATTATTGATTTAGAAGAAACCTAATTTCTTTTTGCTGTAAGAAACTAACATGTTTTTAGTTTGACGATAATGATCTAACATCATTTTGTGGTTTTCACGTCCGATACCAGATTGTTTATAACCTCCGAAAGGCGCTCCAGCAGGATAACTATGATATTGATTAACCCAAACACGACCAGCCTGAATAGCACGTGGAACTTGGTACAATTGATGTGCATCACGCGTCCAAACACCAGCTCCTAAGCCATAAATAGTGTCATTAGCAAGCTCAATAGCTTCTGCTTCATCTTTGAAAGTTGTCACAGCTAACACAGGTCCAAAAATCTCTTCTTGGAAGATACGCATCTTGTTATTTCCTTTAAATAAAGTTGGTTTGATGTAATAACCTGTTTCGCATTCACCTTGTAAATGATTAGCGTCACCACCAGTTAAAACTTCTGCACCTTCTTCTTTTCCTAATTTAATATAACTTAAAATTTTGTCATACTGAATTTGAGAAGCTTGCGCACCAATCATTGTTTCAGGATCAAGAGGATTTCCTGCTTTAATCATATTTACACGTTCTACAACTCGCGCAATAAACTTATCATAAATAGATTCTTGAATCAATAATCGCGAAGGACACGTACAAATTTCACCTTGATTTAAAGCAAATAATACAGCTCCTTCAATCGCTTTGTCTAAGAAATCATCATCATGATCCATTACAGATTCGAAGAATACGTTTGGCGATTTTCCACCTAATTCTAACGTAACTGGAATAATATTTTCTGTTGCATATTGCATCACGAAACGTCCTGTAGCTGTAGATCCTGTAAACGCAGCTTTCGATACTTTAGGATTTGTCACCAATGCGCGACCTAATTCTCCACCAAAACCATTTACAATGTTAACAACTCCTGGAGGTAATAAATCTCCAATTAATTCGAATAAATATAAAATCGAGATAGGAGTAGATTCAGCAGGTTTTAAAACCACACAGTTTCCAGCAGCCAAAGCTGGAGCTAATTTCCAAACCGCCATCAAAATTGGGAAGTTCCAAGGAATAATTTGCGCAACAACACCAATTGGCTCGTGGATAATAATTGAAACTGTATCTTTATCTAATTCGTTGATAGAACCTTCCTCAGCACGAATTACCGAAGCAAAATATCTGAAATGATCGATTGCTAAAGGAATATCAGCATTCAATGTTTCACGAACTGGTTTTCCGTTATCGTAGGTTTCTACAGCCGCAACATTTTGTAGATTTTCTTCGATTCTATCTGCAATTTTATTCAAAATAATGCTTCGTTGTGTTGGCGAAGTTTGACTCCAACTTTTGAAAGCTTCGTGAGCAGCATCTACCGCTTTTGCTAAATCTTCTTCTGAAGAATGCGCAGCTTTTGTAAAAACTTTTCCAGTAAGTGGTGTTACAACATCAAAGTATTTTCCGTTTGTAGGTGGCGTAAATTGACCATTGATGTAATTGTCATAATGATCTTTGAATGTAGGTACATTAACTAAGTTTCCCATTTTATTAAAATTTTTGTGAATTGAATTTTCTCTAATTTATTCAAATTTGTTCAATAATTATGTTTAGAAAAAGTTAATTCTATTTGGTATAAAATTTGTATATTTGGCATCCGTCAATTATTTATTGACAATTTACTTTATGGGGCTGACTGGTTTTGACAGCAGGGCCAATGGGTAAGTAAGCATGCAGTGATAGGTTGTGTACTCACTTTAATCAGGCACTTCAACTTTTTAACTGGCAACGAAGAGTACGCTTTAGCTGCATAATTCTGAATTTTAGTAAGAATACGCCACGTCTATACTAGGTATAGAAGCTGAATGTCCCTCAAAAGCCTTGACTTACGGCGTTTGATACAGGGACACGGGAAAGTAAGAATAGAAACCTTAGTGCATCGGATAGGTTTTGAGATTTTAGATGATAAGCGGATGACAGAGTGTTTATTCTCAGGATTTCGTCGAAAATTAATAATAAACTAAGCATGTAGAAAGCTTATTTGTTGCTTGTTTGGACGCGGGTTCGAATCCCGCCAGCTCCACACAAACAACTTTTATAAACACTAAAAGTTATTAAACCCTCTAAAATAGAGGTTTTTTTTGTGTCCATACTTTTTGGAATTATATAAAAATCGGTGAAAAAACGCTATTTCATCCCCTAATTCATCCCCTCGTATATCAGCTTGAATCCCTCTCATAGAAAGGAATTTTAAAAAAATGATATATGATAAAGACAACATTTGTATTGAAAGAGCCAAAGAGTAGCTCAGAAACGATTATTTATTTGGTCATGCGTTGGGATGGTCTACAGATGAAAATCTCAACTAAACAGAAGGTTAATCCGAAGTTTTGGAATAAAGAAAGGTTGAAAGTTAAGGAAACCATTTCAGAAAAGAATCATCAAACTATAAACAAAGAATTGGTCGAAATTGAAAAAGTAGCTTATAAAATGTTTAATAGCTTTACTGAAACCTTCAAAAGAAAACCAAACTCGGAAGAATTAAAGAATTTGATTGAACAGGAATACTTTCAGAATAATCCAATGTTTAAGAAAGTTGATAAGAAAACAATTTTAGATTATTTTGATGACTACATTGAGACTATAAAATCTACAACAGCTCATACAACAGTTCAAAAGTATAAACAAGCCAAAGAAAACTTCAAAGATTTTCAGAAGGATAAGAAGCGTATTTATAATACTGAGATGATTGATTTGAAGTTTAGAAATGAATATGTAGAGTATTTAATCGAGACTAAGAAGTATGCTCCGACTACTGTTTATCGTAAAATGAAATTTTTGAGAACAGTTTTATATTTTATTGAGAATTTAGGTATCAAGGTTAATCCATTTTTGCATAATAGTAGATTTTTAACAAAGGATATTGAAGTAGATAACATTGCTTTGAGTGAAAATGAAATAGATGAAATGGAAAGATTAAACTTATCTAATAACAAAAGATTGGAACAGGTAAGAGATTTGTTTTTAGTTGCATGCTATACAGGTCAACGATTTTCAGACCTCAACAAAATAAATCAATCAAACATTATTGACGATGAGTACATAGCTATACGACAGCAGAAAACAAATGAGCAATTAACTCTTCCATTACTGAAAGTTGTAAAAACAATTCTTGTAAAGTATAGTTATAAACTTCCGAAGATATCTAATGTCAAGTTCAATGAGTACATCAAAGAAGTTGCTAAACTATGCGAAACACTCAATAAGCAGTACAACGGTGACAATAAAAAAGTGAGATGGCAGATGATAAGTAGCCATACAGCAAGAAGAACCTTTGTAACGCTTAATTATGGAAAAGGGGTTGATTTAGATACGTTGAAACTTGGTACAGGACACAAGCAAACTAAAACCCTACAAACATATATAAAGATGAACGATAAGCAGAAAGCAGATTTGTTGAGGTCGAAACTTGAACCAAAAAGAAAATAAAATTATGAAAAATAGATTTGAACATTTAGATGAATTAAAACAACATCTTAACAAGCTTAGGAACTTACAAAGCGATAAGGTTACGAAGGCTCTTGATATTGAATATACGTATGAAAGTAATAGGATAGAGGGAAACTCTTTGACACTACAAGAAACAGCTCTTGTAATTGAAAAAGGTTTAACGATAGGTGGAAAGTCTTTGAATGAGCATTTAGAAGCAGTTAACCATCAAAATGCAATTGAATATATCAAAGACCTTGCAAAGCAAAATGAAACAATTACGGAAAGAGATTTATTACAAATTCATTATTTAATTCTACAAGGAATCAACAACGAACAGGCAGGAAAATATAGAAATTTACAAGTATTGATTTCGGGAGCAAAGCACGTTCCACCTCAACCATATTTAGTTCAAAAGGAAATAGAAAGTTTGTTTTTATGGTACAATGACAATAAAGACAAATTACACCCTGTTGTATTAAGTGCCGAAATGCACGAACGTTTAGTAACTATACACCCATTCATAGACGGAAACGGAAGAACCGCCCGCTTATTAACGAATTTAATCTTATTACAAAATGGTTTTCCAATTGCAATTTTAAAAGGCGATATTGACAGTCGATTAAAATACTATTCTGCTTTAGAAACCGCACAAGTAGAACATAATAAAGAGTCTTTTATTAATCTTATTATTCAAAATTTAGAAGAAATGTTACAACGAATGATTAGAATATTGGGAAACTTGTAAACTTGTAATTTTTGTAAGAAGCTACTATGGTAGATTACAGGCTCAGGAGATAAAGAAGAGGTTTTATATAGTAAAACAATCCTGAGCCTTTCAATAATAATATTTAAACTACTATTTTTACAATAATACAAAAGTTACAAAAAATACATAAAAATGGAAGTATTCAATCTTTATATTATCGATCATTGTAAATGTGGAAAAGAAATTAATTATAAAAAAAATGGAAATGACGATTTTATACAAAAAGTATTTAATAAAGATGTTTTAGAGTCAACACTACTAATACAATGGGGCTACACTTCTTACAAAATACCTGCTATTATCGATAATCTTTTAGCTTTGTTGTTAAAAGAGTATAATCTTTCAGAAGATATAGAATTTTACAGAAGTTTAGGAGTTTATTTTAATTATCAATTTATAGAGGGGTTAAATAGAAAAGAGCATAAAGCAACATATGATGAGTTTAATTCTATAGATGGAGAGCTTTTAGACTTAAAAAAATTCTTTATTACATTAAAAGAGGACTTGACCAAACAAGAAGGTCATATTCCTATTGACTTATTTGATTCAATAAAGTTTAATCCAATCTATGGAAAATCAAAATCTATCAAAAATGCTTTCGTTATTACTATGTTAATAAATTTTTTAGAATCTGGAATTGATGAGTTTTTTGATACAGTAGTTTTAGATAAAAAAGGATTTGTTAAATATGGTACAGATGTTAAAGAAGAATTATATGTTTTATTAAACAAGAGATTAGGAGATATTGATTTAAAAGCCAAATTTATTGGTATTTTTTCACACCTTTTTCAAATACCTGTTATTGCAAAAGATGTAGCATTTACAAAGTTGGAGGAAGGAAAAGATATTGATGAATATATAGATAGTGATAGTGAGAAATCAATTCGTTCAGCTATTAAAAGAAGAGAGAAACTAAATCAGTAAAAAAATAGCAAAAGTTTAGTTTCAAAGTTCTGTTTGGATCATCTCTAGATTTGTCAAAGAATTCAGGAAAACAAAAAATTAAACTAAAAACCTGAATCATTATAAATTATGAGATTAAATCATATTAAAACGCCCCTAGGAAGTTGGGCTCAAACAGGATTAAGTAGTTATGACTACAGTTTTAGTGAAGAAGTTAATACTAAGGAAGAGCAAACTTTACAAACCAAGGTAGTAGAAACTACAACAGAAGAAAAACATTTAACAGAGAAGGATGAAACTGGTAATGTTCAAGAAGTAACTGAGCTTTTAAAAAGTGAATTAGAAGTTTCACAAGAAAAGGAGGAAATAACAACAGAGGAGGTTACATTTGAAATACCTGATGATGGAAAATTTCCACAGGAGGTGTTTGACTTGGCTCCTGATGTGTTAAAACCTTTATTAGAAACCTTTACAGGGCGAGAGAAGGATATCGTTCTCCTCTCAAGTTTAACACATCTTAGTGCAATTTTCCCAAAAGTATTTGGCTATTATAGAGATGAGTTGTTCTTTCCAAATCTCTACTTATTTGTTATTGGGCAAGCAGCTACAGGTAAATCTAAGTTATCGATTGGAGAGAAAATTATTCAAAAAGTAAAAGAAGAAATTCTAACAAGAAATTCTAACTTCTTTATTCCAGCGAATAACAGTAGTTCAAAATTACAAGAAAGTTTATCAAATTCGTTCTCTGATGGGAGTTACATTCATGATAACGAAGCTGATACTTTATCTTTTGTATTAAAGAGGGAGTGGGGAAACTACTCAGAGATATTACGTAAAGCATTCCAACACGAACGCATTAGTATTTCTCGTAAATCTTATCCAGAAATTATATGTGATACTCCGAGGTTAACGGTGGCTATTTCAGGAACTGGAGAACAACTAAAACCATTGATACAATCAAGAGAAAATGGGTTGTTCAGCAGGATTATGTTCTATACCTATTCAGAAAGATCAAAATGGAACGATGGGTCATACGTAGGTAATCGTAGGCAAGAAATTCATAATCTGAACGATTACATATTCAAGGTGTACGAGGTTGTTAATTCTTTAGAGCGTGAATTTTATTTAAACGAGGAACAACTTGCAGATTTTAATAATTTCTTTGAAGGTTATTTTAATGCAGTGCAAGACATTGATGAAAATCTAGTAGATATTGTGTTGCGACAAGCAATAATGATGTATCGTTTGTTGATGATTTATACTGTTTTGGAGAATACCGATGAATTTTCTGATGTAATGGATAGATTTCAATGTTCAGACAGAGCTATTGATTTTATAAAAGTTATTCTGCCTTACTTACTAAAAAATTCTTTAGATACGGCTAGTTTATATGACAAATCAATTGATTTGAAGGCTTCTGAGTCTGAAATTTTACAATTGCTACCTCAAAATTTTAGAAGAGGAGAGGCGGTGAAAATTATTGTTGAGAAGCTTTCGGTTTGTGCTAAGACCGTAGATAATACATTAAAAAAATTGCTGGAAAAGCGTCTGTTGAAAAAGTCGGGTAAGGTGTACTTAAAACTTAATTAGAAAATAAGGAGGTTTTTTACCTCCTTATTTTTTACAAAGCAAAAAACACAACACAGGTTAACAAAGCAAAAATTGTTTTATATTTGGCACATTAACATATCGTAAAACTAACGTGAAGCGTTAACTAATATTCTACTGTAGGAATCTGGTAAATTCAAAATTAAGATGTAGAATGAGTTGATTCTCGCGTCCTTATAATATAGGGGCGTGGGTTTCGCTTATTTATATCTTAAGGCTTACCAGAGCCCCTACAATTAAATAAGAGTCCGAGCCTACGCCTTCTTTTCTAATCAAAATCATCTATTTAGGCTCATTAGATATTACATTTATATGAGTGAAATTCTATTATTATTTTCAGCATTAATTTTTTTTATCTGTTCAGGGATATTTATTATAGCCATGTTCAATGATGAATTATATTTTACAAAATCAATATTTGCATATATTCCATTAGTTTGTGGAATTATCCTTCCTGTTGTTTCTTATTCAATAGTGCTCGAATGGCATTGGGCTATTATTTTTACGATACATATTTTAATACTATTTTTTTTAGGATATAGAGTTACAAAAGCTTTTCTTGATAATTTTTCAACAGGAAAAGGATTGGGATATGATTATATTTTATCTTTTGTTGTAGCTACAATTTTTATGACTGCTGGAGTATTGACAAAGTATGAATTAAGTTTAGGAGATAATATTATGAGTATATCTGCTGTGTTTGGTTTTGTTTATTTCACGATTAGTTTAAATAAAAACACTTCATCTGAAACAAATATATTAGAAGAATACGAAGATTTAATGGCTGATTTGTTATCTCATCCTAAAATGAAAATAATTAGTAATTCAGCAGGAAAAGCAGTAATTGGTTATTCTTTTCTAGGTGGAGGTTATGTAAAAATTGTTGTGAAGGAAAAGAAAGATGAGTTGATTATTACATACAAGTCCAATGATTTAGTCGATGGAACTCTTAGAAAAACGTGGAATTTTTATAATAAAAAAAATCAAAGAGATATTTTTAAAGAAGTGAGTATTGGTTTACTTGTATTGAATGGTGCAAGTTATCAAGAAGCAAAAGAACAAATCAATAATTATTACAATTAAATTATGAGAACAATACAAATAGCAAATACCTTAAGTAAGATCTGGAGTTTCTTAATTATATTATTATTAGTCTTAGCTGTCTTAGCTGGACAAACTAATAATAAAGGTGAGGACGATATGGGTGCATTTGGAATTATTTCAGGAATAGTTATACCGTCAATTCTGTTTTATTACTTGGTACAATTATTATTTAAACCATTAAAACGAAACAGAAAATTATACGTGGATTTCCTTGATGGAAATAATGTTGAAAAATATTCTAAAAATAGGACTTGGGTAATGGTTTGTACGGTTATAATAACAGTATTATTCATTTTTCCTACTTTCGGATTGATACTATCATTAACTATATCACAATTTATGTCTCTGTCTAAACAGAAAAGTATTATAGTATAAATATAAACCTCAGCTAAAAATTAGCTGAGGTTTTTTGTATTTGTAAAAATTGTACACTTTGTAACCCTGTAATCTATGTAATAGTTAATCAATATATCTTCTATTTATATGTAAGCACAGGAGGATTAAAAAAGGTATTGTAAAATATAATTAACTAAAAATCAAAATACATATATAAAAATAATACGTTTACAAGATTTACAATGTTACAAAAAGTACAAAAACTGCAAATCCAACAGATATCTCTTTTACATCTCCTGAGCTTGAAAGCCATCTTGAAACTTTAACATAAACAGCGGACAAAATCTATATTAACATAACTTGTTGTTATAGTCGCCTACGGGCTATCGGGGACAAGCCCACTATAACCAAATTATGTTAAATAAATTTTGAGAGTTAAATTGATAAATAATTTGTTGTGTGATTATGGAGAAGATACTAAATTAAGTTTTTACTAATTTAGCAATCTAGAATCTATTGAAATAATTTTTTGATACAATAAGGTGTTTTTAAAATTTTCATAATTATATGCTAATCGCAAAGCTCTTTCAATATCTTCTCTTTTGCTTGCTTTCAATGAAGATTTTCCAATAGAATTTTTAAGACCTAACGCTATAATAGTTGTTAAGTCATGTCCATGAATTAAATTCAAAATTTCCATTTCACTAATATCAAGCTTGTTAATTTCATTAATTATAGTTTCTTCCTTCTTAGGTAAACCTTGATTATAATATTTGGATATTGTTTCTAATAAAATTTTATGACCTAAATATTTAAACTCTTTTTTGCATATAAATTTACTATAATCGAGTTCTTTAGTCTCTTTATTTTTTTGATTTGGTTTAAGTTTGATATTATAGTCATTATGAAAGTTTAAAACACGAAGTTTAGAAATTTGTAATGCTAAATCTATTATATGAGTTTTTAAACTCTCTAAATTGTTAAATCGTTTAATTTTAGTTTTGCTAAAATATTCTAAAGCTACTGAATTAAATGCTTGAGAAGCAAAACACATTATTTCTAAATCATGATAATCTGTATAAAGAACATTTCTTTCAAGAGAATATTCAGAGTTTAAAAAATCTAAATCTTTATCAAGAATTCCAATATAATTTTGTGTAGAGTTAGATTGATTAAGTATTTTTATAGTAGATAGTAGATTTTCTTTTCCATGACATATTTCAAATGAAGAGTACTCATCTTTAAAAAATTTAGAAAATAATAATTCATCATTTTCACCTTCTAATAAAATATAATAACCTTCAGTTTTAACCATTCTAATTGAATTAGCAATAAAATCGCCATCTATTTCATCTTTTAAACACATTATTCTTCGTTTAATTCAATAGTTAAATCCCAATTTTTACCAATAACTGCTGGTGAGTGTGTTGCAATTATAATTTCCATAGGTTTTAATTTGATAATATTTTTTAAATCTTCAATTATTCTCTTTTGCCATGCAATATGTAATGAAATTTCAGGTTCATCCATTAATAATAAACTTTCTTCGTGAATTTTGAATAGAAGTTCATAATACAAAACTATTATGTGTTGCTCTCCTGAAGATAAACTCTTTAAGGGGATTTCTTTGTCAGTTTTCGTTGACTTAAAATAAAATCCTTTATTCTTAGATATGTATATTTTTTTTTGTAAAAATCTATCATTAATTATATTAATGAATAAATCTATCCTATTAGCCAAACTATCATAATCTTCCAATTTTTTCCAACTATCTTCAATATATACTTGAAGTACTTGAAAAATCTGATTATCTTCTTTTCTATTTATTAAATTTATATTTGGTTGGTTTTGTAGGTCTATTAATCCAACTTTTTGTAGTTTTTCTCTTTTATGTTCTAAATCTTTCAAACTTTTATTTAATTCAGATTTTGATATTTCCGAACTATCTTTCAATCTTTCAATTAATCTATTTGGATAGCTTCTATCAAGTTCATTTGAAAGTTCAGAACCTTTAGCTAATTGGCTTTTTATTAAGTATGCAAGATTTTCAGAATACTCTTCAACAGTATTTTTATAAATATTTCTTGTGGAATCTCTATACCTATTATGTTCTTCATTTTCATTGGATAAAGTCAATAATCTTTGAGTCTCTATTAAAAATACTTTTTTATCATTTATTTTATTATTGAACCAATCAGGATATATAATATTTTCTTTAAAGATTGATTCAGGAAGAACATTTTTATATTTTTCTATTAATTGACTTGTAGTCATACGTTCTTCTATTCGTCTATCAATCCATTCATCATTTTCTATAGGTCTAATAGCTGGAGGTAAATAACGCATTAAAGCTCTTCTAAATTTTAGAAAATTTTTATTTATTTTTGCAATATCGAGCTGTTCTACAAAGTTATTTTTAAAAAAATAACTTAGATTAATATGAAAAAAGGAATTATCTATTTCTAATTCTTTATTACCTTCTTCTGACAAATATTCTGAATTAATATTTTTTGAAATAATCCATTTATTTTCGTCATCGAAATCTATTATTATCCTAGAAAATTCGATATCCTCTAATTGAAATAAATCACCATTGAATATAGCTTTAATAATTTTTAATACAACGGTTTTTCCTAAACCATTCCTTCCTAAAATCATTGTAATATTTGAATCATAACTTAAAGTTATTTTATGCGTAAATGATCCAAAGAGATTTTCAATAATAATACTTTTAAATTTACTCATTTATTTTTTTTGTGACATTACTGATATATACTATATAGCTTAGTTAATTATATATGCAATATAGCAATTTAGATACTATAATTACAAACTTTACAATTTCTACAAAATTTTTTTTATAAAATTTTCGAACACGTAAACTACCCTCGAATAACCCCCACCTATTTTTGGAAGATTTGGAATCCCCCTCACCACTTTTTAAGAGAAAGGTTTTTTTTTGGTGGATTTATTCATCTTCCTGTGATTCTAAATTAATGTTTAACAAACGTAGAGGTAAGCAAACTTGCTTGTTTTTGATACTAAATCATCAACAAAATTTATCTCTACTCTAAAATCTTATAGCCAAAAATGAAGGTGTCAGAAATTAAAATCTCATATACGAATGAAGTTGATGAGAAAATCAAAGTAATGGGAAGTAGTGAAGTTTTTCAAGTTCTTAAAGCGAATTGGGATTTGGATACAATTGAACTTCAAGAAGAGTTCAAAATATTATTACTAAATCAGGGGAATCAAGTTTTAGGAATTAAAAGTATGTTTAAGGGCGGAATAAACACTTGTAGCATAGATGTAAGGTTAATTATGGGAATGGTATTAAAAGCTAATGCATCTGCTCTTGTAATAACTCATAACCACCCAAGTGGGAACTTAAATGCGAGTGAATCAGATAAGCGAATAACCTCTAAAATAAAAGAGTGTTGCGAGTTATTTGATATTCGATTGTTAGACCATATTATTATGGCTAAAAATTCTTACCTTAGTTTTGCAGACGAAGGAATTCTTTGATTTAAATAAAATATACGAGTAGGGTTGAAGATGATAATTAGTGGAAATCATCCCCGATTTCATCCCCTTTAGAAGGTTTTTAGAGCTAAGATATTGATATGTAATGCATATCCTTAATCCCGCCAGCTCCACAAATCTCCTTTAAAAAGTTTTAAAGGAGGTTTTTTTATTAAGAAAACTAAGGTTCCCAAATAATACGTGTCATCACATCAAGGTTGGTTCCTGTATGTTTGGTGATAGAAACTCCAGTAACCAAACCAATCATTAAATTGTGTTGAATAGCCAATCTAATTTGAGGTCTTAAAGTATAATGAAATCCATCGCGGTCAATATCCATATTATTTTCAAGTCCAATAAAGTTTTTCGAATTTGGTAAAACATACATCATACTTGCATTTATAGTTGCTCCAACATCTACTTTTTGCTCTTTATAATGATGTTCAAAAATAGGACCTGTATAGATTAACGTGTTGAAATTTTTAAAATTCTTTGCTCCAATAAAAACAGGATTCATTTTCATACCCGTAAATACAGAACCTTGATGTCCTAATTCTTTAAAATTATTAAACTCAAATTCATGAACATAAGCTACAGCCAAAGACATTTTTTGTTTTTCATTTACTAAAAAAGTATATTGAGTTGCTAATTTTAAACCTTCAATTTTATTGTTCGGAACATAAATAGAGCCATCGTTATTATCGCTTTTGTGATTAAAAGAAAAAGGTACTTCAACCTCCAATCCCAAACGATCTGCAACAGCCCATTCATACTCAATAAAACCATTATATTCATTATATCCTTTTTTTGAGGTCACTCCAAATCCTACATTTATCTCAGCTTCTCCTTTTCGTGCGCCCAAATCACGCATCAAATCTGTATAGAGAGGTTCTGCATGTTCAACTTTAGGTTTTAATGTTTTTTGTTGAGGTTGAATGGTGATAATTGAATCATTTTTCGTCTGAGCTATCGTAGTAATTGTTAAGAAAGTGCTTGTAATTATTGTTAAGAAAAATTTCATTTGTTTATTATTTTGAGACAAAGGACAAAGAAGATTTAGGAAGAAATTAGGAATTGAAGTTTTACCCCTTTAAAAATCTAACCTATTAAATTTTGAAGTTTTTTGATACTTATCATTTTAAGAATAATAAAAACTATCTTATCTTAGTCGATGAATTAACACCACATTTAAGACAATCAAACAATTATGAGTTCCTACGAATATTATAACTTTCCGATACAGTTGATAAACGGTTTTTTAGATGATTCTAAAAAAGTTTTGATTGATATTTCACATTATTGTATTTATAGAGTTTTTATAGATAATTTCGAGAAATATTCGGGTTCTTTTACAGGTTATCAGAAGGCTTGTGATGATTTTGGAATCGAATTTAAAAATGTTGCAGCAGCTTATCAAAATGGTAAAGATTTGTATGAAGCAACAATAGATAAAAGTCCGATGGTTGGAATGACTTCTGAAATGTATTGGGATTATATGACCAATGAAAAATCTGAATTTGAAAAGGTTTTACTGCTTGGGGATCTTGCTTTTAAAAGCATTTTAGGTGCAAAATCATATATAAAATTGGATAATAAATATTGGTTTAGCCGAATGAATGGTTCTGTAAAATCAATTGCGAAAGAAGAAATTTCTCCAAAACTTCAACGTTATTTGAACGAATATCAAACCAAAAAGATTAAGAATCAATTAATTGCTGGTTGGGGATTAGCTTCATATTCAAGATATAATCGCGGATTTTATGTGAGTTATAAAATGACATTAGATGATTTGGCTTATCATGCAGAAAAGATTAGAAAATCTACACAAGATAAAAAGATCAAAAATGATGTAAAATCAGCTCACGAAAAAGCATTAGAGAGATTGGAGAAGGAAGGTCAATAGTGTATATATTTTATAGAACAAAAAACCTGAAGATTAACTTCAGGTTTTTATTTTATTTACGTTTAAAAAGGTTTTTAAAAAATCCACCTTTATTATGGTTTTCTCCATAACCATAGCCATAACCATAGCCATAACCTTTTGTAAAGTCAACATCATTAATAACCATAGCCATATTCTTAAGTCTATTTTCTCTATATAAATCTCTTGGAATTGCTAGCATACGTTTATCTAAGTAGTTGGCACGAACTACGTACATTGTAATATCTGCATCGTCTGAAATTAATAGTGTATCAGTTACTAAACTTACAGGAGCTGTATCAACTATTACATAATCATAATGTTCCTTTCCATATTTAATAATATCATCAAATCGTCCATTCATTAATAATTCGGATGGATTAGGTGCTATTTGACCTGAATAAATAACATCGAATTTATAATGTGCAGGTTTTTTTATGATAATATCATCAATATTAACATCATTAGAAATTAAATATTCAGTTACACCATATTTATGTATATATTGATCAGAAATACCTAAATAATCTAATACTTTTGGACTTCGAATATCAGCTCCGATTAACAATACTGATTTTCCAGACATTGTTAAAATCTGAGTTAAGTTAGTTGATATAAATGATTTTCCTTCTCCACTAGTTGTAGATGTAATATAAATACATTGAGGATCTGTTGAGTTCTTTAATAAGAAATTTACATTTGTTCTTAAGATTCGGAAAGCTTCAGCAGCACTTGAGTTATCATTATTTTCTAATATAGAAATATTACTTTTCGGTACTTGTCCTGCGATAGGTGCTCCTACGGCATTTTCTACATCTTCTTTTGAATTAACTGTATTATTTAATAATTTGTATATATAAATTATTATAAAAGGTATTATAAGACCTACAATAAGCGCTCCTAAAAATATAATACTTTTTTTAGGGGAAACAGGTTCTTTTATACCATAAGCATAATCAATTACTTTAATATTTTCTGGTGTTGCAGCAGCTTTTATTTCATTTTCTTCTCTTTTCTGAAGTAAGAATAAATATAAAGCCTCTACAATTTGTTGTTGGCGAGATATATCTCTAAAACCACGCTCTTGACTAGGTACTTTTTTAATTTTTCCAGCAATTTGATTTTGCTTTCCTTGTATTGTATTTAAAATAGTTTGTGTGTTATTTCTATATAATTTTAAACTATTCTTCAGGTTTCTTTTTACATCATTTATTTGCTCTTGTAATTTAATAACATTTGGATGTTCATTTGTTACAGATTTTAACATATCTTCTTTAGCTAGGACTAGTTCGTTGTATGAAGATATTTCTGATGAAATAGATTTATCTTCTAAACCAATATTTGAAGGAAGTAAATCTGTACGAGACGTATTAAGAGCTCCATTCATATATTCAACTAATTGTAGTTGTGTAGAAGCATCTAATAATTTCTTTTCATTATCAGCAGCACTCTCTAAAAAAATATTTGCTTCAGAGGTAACATCTGTAATATTATTACTTTGTTTATATTGTTCTAATTGTTTGTCAACACCATCTAAATCGCCACTAACAATAGCTAACCTTGAATCAATAAACTTAGATGTAGCTTCAGTTAATTTATGGTTATCGCCTACAATATCTTTGTTGTAATTAATAATTAAATCATTAATTACTTTTTTAGAAATCTCAGGAACAGGACCTACTAATGAGAAGTTAATAATTTTAGAACTTTTTTCACTGTTAGGATCTATAGCAAGTTTCTTTTGGTAATTATCTACAGTCTTATCAATAGAATTTAAAACAATCAGATATTCATTATCAATTGATTTAGCTAAGTTTTTATTAGGACTGATAACAAAACTTCCAATCTTATCATTTATTTTTTGTCCAAAAGAATATTCCTTTTCTGTAGAAGTTGTTTTGTTTGTTAAAATAAATTTTGTTGTAGATTTTATTTGAACAATAAATTTAGCTTCTAAATCTTCATTGGTTTTATCAGCTTCGTTTAGAAAAATAATTTTAATAGGAGATTTCTCTTGAGTTAATTCAACTTCAGCTACACGACCTTTACTAAAATATTGAATATTTAAATTATTTTCTTCTACAACCTTAGTAATTAGTCGTTTTGATTTTAAAACATCAATTTGATCACCAACTTCAGCATTTGTTGAAGATCCCCCTCCAAGCATAGCTTGATCCATTAAACCAGCTAATTCACCTGTTGCAGATTCTTTCTCATTTAATAATATTTTAGCTGAAACTTGATATTGTTTCTGAGTATATTTAACATATAAAAAGGCTAAGGTTAAAGAAATAATAACTCCAAATACAAACCATTTCCAGTAATAAAGATATTGTTCTAAAATTTGTCTGATATTAATCGTTTCTTCAGACTCATCGAAGTATTGGTCTTCTAGGTTATTTTTATTTGTACTCATTTTTATTTAGAAATAACAGCAATTACAGATATTATAACACCAGCAACAGATATCCATAATGAATAGTTTGGTGTAAATTTAGATGATGAAATTTTAGCATTATTTGGTTCTACATAAATAACATCATTTTGGGCTAAATAATAAACAGGAGAGTTTAGTATTTCTTTGGATGTTAAATCGACGTTATATGTTTGTTTTTGTCCATTTTGTTCACGAATAACCATAATATTATTTCTAACACCATTAATAGTTAAATCACCAGCCATACCTAAAGCATCAAGTATACTTACTCTTTCGCTTGGAATTGTAAAATTACCAGGTTTAGCAACTTCTCCTAAAACGCTAATTCTAAAATTTGTAAAATTAATATTTACCCCAGGATTAACGATATATTTTGAGATTTTTGCTTTTAATTCATTTTCAGCTTCTGTTCTAGTTAATCCACCTACTTTCACATTACCAATTAACGGATAGTTGATATAACCATTTTCATCAACAGTATAAACCTTCGCATAAGGATTATTTTGCACCCCAGAATTTACTTGATAAACACTTTGTTGATTAAAAGGTTCTGTAGCTTTTATATCAGCAGCACTTACACTGATTGCTAGCATATCAGAAGATTGAATTTTAGGAATATATTCTTCGTATTTCGTAGTAGATTGTTGATCTCCTTGAAAGTAGACTAATTCTTTTTTTGATGCACAAGAAGAAATAGTGAGTATAACTATTACAATTAAAAGATTAAAAATTTTATTTTTCATAAATTAAGTTATCAAGTTTTTCAAATTCTGAGTTTTGAGATTTAAATTCTGGTACAATCTCTTTTATTTTAGCCACTAAATGCATGACTTGCTCATGTTTTTCTATGGTTGAAGACATTAAGCATAGTTCTTCAATTAGTTTTTTATTGTCTTGACATTTGTTTGTATTAACTTTTGCTATCATTATTTTTTCATGATGGGTCTTTACTGTATTTTCATCATTAGCCAATAACTCTTCATAGATTTTTTCACCTGGACGCAAACCTACAATTTTTATATCAATTTCTTCAGGATATTTAAAGCCACTTAATCTAATCATCCTTTTAGCAAGATCAATAATTTTCATTGATTCGCCCATGTCGAATACAAAAATCTCACCACCTTTTCCCATAATAGCCGCTTCTAATACTAATTGGCAGGCCTCTGGAATAGTCATGAAAAAACGTGTAATATCGGGATGTGTTACTGTCAAAGGACCTCCGTTTTCTAATTGACGTTTGAATAAAGGTATTACAGAACCATTAGATCCTAAGACATTGCCAAATCGAGTAACAATATAATTTGTTTTAGATTTTTCATTTGTACAATTTACATAAATTTCTGCCACACGTTTGGTTGCTCCCATCACGTTAGTCGGATTAACCGCTTTATCTGTTGAAACCATAACAAATTTTTCGGCACCAAATTCATTCGCTAAATCAGCAATAATTTTTGTTCCATAAATATTTGTATTAATTGCTTCATATGGAAATCTTTCCATTAAAGGAACATGTTTATATGCAGCTGCATGAAAAATAATTTGCGGATGATATTTATCAAAAAGGCTTAACATTCGTTTTCGATCTCTTACACTCGAAACGATATAATCTATTCTATTTTGTTTTTCTTCAGAAATTTCATTTTTTAAAGACTGTTGAACATCATATAGAGCCGATTCTGCCTGATCAATCAAAATTAGTTGAGCAAAATCCATCATAGCAAGTTGCCTTGAAATTTCACTTCCTATAGAACCTGCAGCACCAGTAACAAGTATTACCTTACCTTGTACATTTTCATTAATAATAGGGTTTTTCAACTTAATTGATTCACGACCTAATAAATCTTCAATTTTTAATTGTTTGATTTGAGCAGGCTTGTATGTACCATCAATCCAATTAGAAATAGGTGGAATTATTTTTATGTTTACATTCAAATCTTCTAATGATTTGGATAGATTTAATAATTGATTCGTTTTAATATTTTGAATAGAAATAATAATTTCTGAAATATCATTTCGTTCAATGAATTTATTATCAATATCATTTATAGAATAAATTTTAACACCATCTATAAATGTTCCAATTTTAGAAGGTTTATCATCAATAAAACCTACAACTTTATAATTAAACTGAGTATCATTTTGTAAAATATCTCGAGTAATTAATCCTGAATCTCCTGCACCGTAAATTAATATTTTTTGTTGTTCCTTATTTTTTGAGAAAAAATAATTATAAATCCATTTATAATATAATCTGGCAATAACCATTATTACTGTTGAAATAAATAAATGGACAAAGATAACAGAGTAAGACATTCTGAAAACATATGAAACAGGAGTGTTCTCCGAAAGATTAGATTCAATGAATTGTCTATAGATAAAAGAGATGAAGAAAAGAATCAGAAAAGCCGTAGTATTAGATACAAATACATTTTCAGCATCTTTTAACCCCGTTTTTTTTACAATTCCCTTATATGTTTTGAAGTATAGGAAACATAGAGTATATGCTGCTACAACAAATGGTAATTTAAATAATAATTTTTCTAAACTAAAAGAATTTAGAAAACTATTAAGTATAAAATTGGTTATTACATAGCTAAAGAAAACAATAAGTATGTCTAGCACTAATACTACCCATCTAGGAGCATTAAAGTGTTGGTTAAAAGGATTCAATATTTTAGTAATTTAAGTGGTGGTAAAGATAATAAAAAAATCAGGAATAGAGACTCCAAAAAATGGAAAAATCTATCCCTGATTAATATCTTAAATTAAGAGAGAATTATTTTACTCTGAAAACAACTCTTCTTGCTAATTGATGAGATGAAACTTGAGAGTTTTTGAACTCTTTATCTTCCCCTTCACCAACAGTAGTTAATTGAGAAGCATTAGCTCCTTGACTAACTAAAATAGCTTTAACATTTTCTGCTCTTCTACGAGATAAGTCTTTATTGAAAGCATCTCCTCCTACTGGATCAGCAAAACCTAAAATGTCAATTTGAGCATTTGGTTTAGCTTTTAAGTACTCAGATACAAATTTGATACCTCCAACAGATTGTTGGTATGGTTTGTCAGAGTTGTAATCGAAGTATACGTTGATAATACCTGAATTAATCATTTGCTCTAAGAAATCAGCATCGTTAATGACAGTTGTGTTTCCTCCTGCATTTTGTTTGATATATTCTTCAATATTATCTGGAATTCCGTTTCCGTTGTGGTCGATAGTAACACCTTTTGTGTCAACTACTGCACCTGGAGCTGAATCTGGTTCTTGATCTAAGTAATCAGCAACACCATCACCATCAGTATCTTTTAACATTTGTTCGATGTTAGAAATACGATCTTCTAAGTCAGAACGAGTTGGTTCGTAAACCCAGTCAGCATGTTTTTCGTTTTTACCTAAGTAAAATGTTAAACCTAAAGTAGCATTCCAAATTTCACCTCCAAATCCTGAACCTGATGTGTTAGCTGTGCCATCAAATGTTACATTTTGACGAATATTTCTTACGTAAGATACATCTCCTGTTAAAACAACACGATCAGTTAATCTTAATTGTGGTGTTAAACCAACCATAACATTTACCATGTTATCATTGTCGTCGAAAACTTTACCATCAGCACCTTTTGTCGCATCATTATTCATCCAAGAGTAACCTGCACCACCATGAGCTAATAATCCAATTCTATTTGTCCATGTTTCAAAATTCATGATTCGTCCTAAGTTCGCAACCCCTTGTAAATCTACACGGTAATAATTAGAACGGAAACGAGCTACATCTTCGCCTTCTTTGATACGATCATATCCACCATCTAATTTTAAACCAAATTTTGGATTGAACATATAACGTACACCAAAATCAGCATGGAAAAAACTTGGTGTTTCTGAATAATAACCTGGAGCGAATGCTTTTCTTGCTTTTACCGCACCTCCATTGGCCTCGATAGACCATTTGTTGTAATCGTTGTTAATTGTTTCAGTAGTTTCTTGCGCGTGAGCAAAAATTCCTAATCCAATTACACTTAATAGGTATGAAATCTTTTTCATGAGGATATATTTAATTGCAAATTTATATAAATACTTAAAAACGAATCAATCAAAAACTGTTAAAAAACACTATAACTAACGAAAGTCATGATTATGTCTTTATGATTATTTTAACTTGTTTAAAAAATATTCAATAATTGTGCCGAAATTAATTTTTGATTTTCTTATATCATTTTTAAATCATTTAAATTATTTTTGCATAAATATTTCCCAAAACAAACAATGGAACAATCAGCATTTCTTTTTTCGACCAGAGGATCATTAGAATTAGCACAAAAAATTGCCGATCAATATGGTCAAGAACTTGGTAAATCTAAAATTGTAGAATTTAGCGACGGAGAATTTGTACCCGCTTTTGAACAGCCAATTCGCGGAGCTCGCGTTTTCTTAATTGGTTCTACAATGCAACCAACAGACAATTTAATGGAATTACTTTTAATGTGTGATGCAGCAAAACGCGCATCTGCTAAAAGTATTACAGTTGTTATTCCTTATTTTGGTTTTGCTCGTCAAGATCGTAAGGATGCTCCACGTGTGCCAATTGGAGCAAAATTAGTTGCAAAAATGTTAATGACAGCTGGAGCAACTCGTGTAATGACTATGGATTTACACGCTGATCAAATTCAAGGATTTTTTGAAGTTCCTGTTGATCATTTATTTGCTTCAACAATTTTTGTTGAATACATTAAAGGTTTAGGCTTAGATAATATTTGTATTGCTTCTCCAGACATGGGAGGTGCTAAACGTGCAAATACATATGCTAAATACCTTAATGCAGATATCGTAATTTGTCACAAAGAACGTAAAGTTGCAAACCAAGTTGATAGCATGATGTTAATCGGTGAGGTTGAAGGTAAAAATGTTATTTTAGTGGATGACATGATTGATACAGCGGGTACACTTGCAAAGGCGGCTGAATTGATTATGGAAAAAGGAGCAAAATCTGTTCGTGCGATTGCAACGCATGGAGTTTTATCTGGACCAGCTTATGAGCGTCTTGATAACTCTCTATTAACGGAAATTGCTATAACTGATAGTATTCCATTAAAAAATACTTCCGTATCTAAAATAAAAGTATTATCTTGCGCTCCGCTTTTTGCTGATGTTATGCATCTAGTACATAGCAACAAATCTATTAGTCAACGTTTTGTTATCTAGTGGTTTAACTAAATATTAAATTATTTTTATTATATACATATTATTATGAAGTCAATTACAATTCAAGGTGTAAAAAGAGAAGACTTAGGTAAAGTGGCTACACGTAACCTACGTAATGCTGAACAAGTACCTTGTGTGGTTTACGGTTCTGGAGAGCCTATCCACTTTTCAGCTGATGAAAAAGCATTCAAATCATTAGTTTACACTCCAGATGCTCATACAGCAACTATCGAGTTAGCTGATGGAGCTAAAATTCAAGCAATTTTACAAGACATCCAATTTCACCCAGTAACGGATAAAATCTTACACGTAGATTTTTACCAATTAAACGAGGACAAACCAGTAACTATGGAAGTTCCAGTTCGTTTAGTAGGACGTGCTCGTGGTTTAGTAGCTGGTGGGGTTTTACGTTTCAATATGCGTAAATTAAAAGTTCGTGCTATTCCAGCAAACTTACCAGACGAAATCGAAATCGATATCACTCCAATGAGAATTGGTCACAAAATGTATGTAGAAACATTGAAAAATGATAACTACACATTCGCTCATCCAGATAACGCAGTAGTAGTAGCTATTCGTACTTCTCGTAACGCAGTTAAGGATGCTGATCAAGACGAAGACGAAGATTAAGAAATTTTCTTTTCAGATAATATTAAACCACTCATTTTTGAGTGGTTTTTTTATTTTTAAAAATTTAATAAGATAAATTTGTCCGATTTAAAATTAGTTGTATATTTGCTTCATAATTTATAATGAATAAAAGAAATTAATGTTTTCTAAAGCGTGCGAATATGGAATTAAGGCTTGTGTGTTTATTGCACAAGAATCTGTAGAAGGAAAGAGAGTCAATTTAAAACAAATTGCAAATTCTATTAATTCTCCAGAAGCTTACACAGCCAAAATTCTTCAACAATTAGTTAAAGCAAATGTGATTTCATCTGTCAAAGGAAAAATGGGAGGTTTCCAAATGGATGCAGCGCATTTAGAAGATATCAAATTAGTGAATATCATCAAAGCGATTGACGGAGATGGTCTTTATCATAGTTGCATTTTAGGTTTAGTAGAATGCGATACTAACAAACCTTGTGCTTTACATAGCCGTGTTTTTGCAATTCGTAATGATTTGCGAGGTATGCTAGAAAAGACATCGATGTTTAATTTGATTGATGATCTAGAGAAAGGAATTGCTTTTCTTAAGCATTAAAAAAATTTGATTAAAAATAAGATAAAAATATCCGATTATCCGAATTGAAAAATTATAACAATGAACCTATTAATAGAACTTCCTCAAACAACTGCTTCTCAGATGAGTTATACTGTAACAGTAAATCTAAATGAAGCGTGCGAAAGGCATCATAAAACATTATTTTTTTGTTGGAATATTCGTGCTGGAATAGATAAAGGAGTCGATATTCAACGAATTGTTGATTATGTAAATTGGTATGGGGAAAAAGTATTATTCAAAAAATTTGAGATAGAAGAAAATTACTTGTTTTCGCTTTTAGATGAAGATCATTACTTGGTAAAAAGAGCATTGAAAGAACATAGACGTTTGAGACGCTTGTTCAAAATAGATGCAAAAAATCCGATGAAAAGTTTGATTTATATCGAAGAAGAATTGGATTTGCACATCAGATTTGAGGAGAAACAAATGTTTCCTGAATTTGAGAAAAATGCAACACAAAAAAAGTTAAAAGTAATTAAAGAACAATTTAATTCACTTTTAACTAACACAGATTGGAAAGATCAATTTTGGTTATAGGATCTTTCATAACCATAAATTTTTACTTATAATTTTTTAGATGATTTTTGAAAAAGAAAAGCTCGATTTTGCAGGTCGAGCTTTTTGCTTTTTTATGTGTTAAGGAAATTATTTCTTAATCTTAATTTCAAATATTTTATCCCAGTTTTTACCTGTTAATAACATATTTCCGTTGTCTTTGAAAGCGATTCCGTTCAATTCTTGTGCTTGCGGATTTCCTTGTTTTCCTTTCAATTCAGCGAAGTTAAACTCTACTTTTACAGCGCCAGTTTGCGGATCAATTACCACAATATTACTGTTATCTGCATGTCCAGATTTTAGGTAAACATTTGCATAAATTAAACCATCGTGGTATTCAATTTCATTCAAATAACTATATGGTTGTTGACTGTCAAAAGCTTGAACAGTTCTTAGATAATTAAAGTTTTCATCAAAGAAATGAATACGTTGAGAACCTTCTGTTATGGCCAATTCTTTTCCAATTGTTGTAATTCCCCAACCTTCGATAATTTGAGCTGGCATATCAAATTTTTCAACTTGATTAAAGTTTAAATCATATTTATAAATCACACGATCTTGCCATGTTAATTGATAAATAAAACCATTCAGTTCTGTAATTCCTTCTCCAAAAACATCGTCTTTGATTTGATATAATTTTGTAGGTTCAGTTGCCCCCAATTTATATTCAATCAAACGTGTTTTTCCTCCGCGAAGTCCAGTTCCTTCGAAAATATTTCCGTTTTTGAAATAAAAACCTTGCGTAAAATAATCTGGATTATGTGGATAAGTTCCTACAATTTCATAATTCCATTGCGCAGCCGGCTCATTTGCATAAACCACAAACGTAAAATCGCGCGAATTTGTTTCTTCTTCTCCTTTGAAGAATTTCAAATTAACCGTATGATTTCCTAATCCAATTGTTTTTCCGTCAATCGTAAAATCAGCAGGAACTTCTTGTCCATCTACCGAAACAATAACTTTCGTAATTCCATCTAAATTAGTTAAAGGAATATCGATTTTGTCGCCAATTTTGTATTTGTTTTGTTCAATTTTCGAAACAATTTCAGTGATTGCAGTATTGTTTTTTCCAGTCGAATCTTTACAAGAAAATAACACTGAAGAGAAAACTGTTGCACAAACTGATGCTGCGATTAAATATTTTTTCATTTGATGTGTTTTATGTTTTACGAATTAGGTTGCTAATTCTACTACAAATATATTTTATTTTGTTCGATTCGGATTATTTTTTACAAAGGCATCCCAACTCGAATAAGAATTTGACGTCCCAGTTGTTTTACCCGAATTTAGATAATGACAAACCGCAACGGCAAGACCATCTGTGGCATCCAAACGTTTCGGAATTTCTTTCAAACCAAGTAAATGTTGTAACATGCCCGCAACTTGTTCTTTTGATGCATTTCCGTTTCCAGTAATCGCCATCTTAATTTTTTTTGGCGCATATTCTACCACAGGCATATCGCGATGCAGGCAAGCGGCAATACAAACGCCTTGTGCACGTCCAAGTTTTAACATAGACTGAACATTAACGCCAAAAAACTGCGCTTCAATGGCTAATTCATCAGGATGATATTGATCGATAATGGCTAAAGTTTTTTCGAAAATCTTTTTCAATTTCGTTTGCTGGTTCGGAAGTTTATGCAACAACAATTCGTCTAAAGTAATCAACTTTATTTTGTTATTTTTGACTTCAATCAAACCAAAACCCATCACCATTGTTCCAGGATCAATCCCTAAAATAATCTTTTCCATCGTTGCGAAGGTATTAAGATATTCTGAAAATTAAGCCGAATTTCGACTCGCATTAATATTTCCGAATAACGAACGCATCACAATTTGCTCATAGATTGATTTGAACTCACTTTCATGATGAATTTTGTTCAACGCAAATTGTTGAATCGTTAATAATGGTAACACAATTTTTTCGCGCATTTGTACCGAAGATTTGTTCAATGGTTCGTCTTGCATCAATTCTGTGTAACCCGAAATTTCTAAACATAATGCTTTTGATAATTCAAATTCATCGTGCAAAATATTCCAAAATTCACCATATTCAGGATCATTTTTCATATAAGATGTTAATGGAAAATAAGTTTTTTCCATCGACATCATACTATTCTGGATCAATGTTTTGAAGAAGCTCGAATTCTTGAATAAATCTTTTACATCCTCTAAATGACCTTGTTTTTTCAATTCATTTATAGCTGTTCCAACACCAAAATATCCCGGAACATTTTGTTTTAATTGACTCCAAGAACCCACAAATGGAATAGCACGCAAATCATCGAACTCTAATTTTTTATCACCACCTCGTTTACTCGGACGGCTTCCGATATTCGTTTTTCCATAATAGTTAAGCGTACTCATATTTTCTAAATAAGGTAAAAATGAAGGATGCGCTTTCAAATCTTCGTATTTCTGATAACTAATTGTGGCTAATTTATCAATCAAAATTCGCTCATCTGGCGAAATCTGACTTGTGCTTGTCGAGAAAACATCCGAAATAATACCAGCTGTGTACAATTGTTCAAAATTATATTTTGCCTGCGGCATTGTTCCATAATTCGACGTAATTGTTTGTCCTTGAATTGTAATTTGAATTTCGTGATTCGCAATTGTTTTCCCTTGAGAAGCGTAAAATTCGTGCGTTTTTCCACCACCACGCGCAGGAGGTCCACCACGACCGTCAAAGAAAATAACTTCGATTTGATTTTTATCCGAAACATTCGAAAGGATTTCTTTGGTACGATAAATTTCCCAATTCGCTTTGATGTAACCACCATCTTTTGTTCCGTCCGAAAAACCTAACATAATCGATTGACGTTGTTTTCTACGTTCTAAATGTTGCGCATAAATAGGTAAATTATACAATTTATTCATCGTATTTTCAGCACCATCTAAACCTCTAATCGTCTCGAAAAGTGGCATGATATCAAACTTAATTTCATCGTCTTGATAACCACAAAATTTGAATAAAGCATAAACATTTAAAACATCGAAAATGGTTTCAGAATTTGAAATAATGTATCGGTTAACACCTAATTCGCCATTTCGTTGCTGAATTGTTTTTAATTGATAAACATTTTTGATCGTATCAATCACAATATCATCTTCAAAATCTTCAGGCTTAGCAGTAAATGAAGGATTTGTTAACAATTCGATTTGTTCTGCTTCGCTTAAATCTTTCAGATTAATTCCAGTATATTTTTCAACAATTTGGTTAATTACTTTTTGATGAACACGCGAATCTTGACGAATATCCAAAGAAGCAAAATGCAATCCGAAAATATCAACACGTGTGATAAAATCGTCCAGAATATCTAAGAAAACACCATTGTGTTGTTCAATCAAAATTGTACGAATCGTTTGTAAGCGCGTTTTGATTTCATCAATTGTAATTGTTCCATTTTCATTGAACATATTTTCGTAAATCAAATTACTCAACGCTTTTAAAGGCTCTGTAACATGTTTGAACGTTAATCGTCTTTGAACAATTTTTAGATGATTGTAATAATTTTTTAAGATACTTGTTCGCAATAAACTTGCTACTTTCCACGTAATTTCTGCTGTAACGAAAGGATTTCCATCGCGATCACCTCCAGGCCAAAAACCTAATTGAATGACAGGAGATTTTAGTGGTTGACTTTCTGTAAAAAACAATTGATTGATTTCGTTATACAATCGTCCAATTGTCTGATAATACACATTTCGTAAATAATAAATAATCGAAACTGCTTCATCGTAAGGTGTCGGTTTTTCTTCGTTGATGAAAGGTGTTTTTCCTAATTGTTGCAACAATAAATCAATTTTACTTACCGAATCTTGTTGAATAGCATCGCGTAAATCCTGAATAATTTGTTGAACATTTGTTGGATAAAATTGTGTTGGATGTGCTGTAAAAACAACTCTTGTCACAAAATCTTCAATTCTCGTTTTTACTTGCTCCATTTTACCTTGCGCTTGCGCAATATGGTAAATGCTTTCCAAACTTCCTTTTTCATTTTCGGAATGTAATGACGGAAATGCAGCATCTTCGATACTATCAAACAAAACAACTTGTCGCTCGATGTATTGTATCATTCGAAACATCAAATCGATTTGCTCTTGTTCGGTTTTTAAATCAGTGTATTTCTCAAAAAAATTGTTGATGATTTCATTTGGCGATTTACCTTCAGGTAAACCTTTTTGACTTTCATCGTACAAAAACGGGATCAATGATCCGATATTTTGCATTTTTTCGTAGGGCAGACTCATAAAGAGACTGTTGTAAATTTGAAACTTATTTTCCACAATTTGGTGGAACTTAAGTTCAGATAAATTCGTACTTCGCATTAATAGGTATTTTTTCTCTTAATAGTAAATTTACTTGTTTCGAGGTAATTATCCTATTTATTTTAAACCAAAAAAAGAGAATCATATTGATTCTCTTTTTGTTTATTATGATCGATTGTTTAGTTCAATTAATAGTTCTATAAATTCGCGAGTGTTTGCTAGCCTCGGAACTTTATTTTGTCCACCTAACTTACCACGAGAAGCCATCCATTCGATGAATAATTTTTTGCGCGCTTTGTGTACAATCGGTCGATTAAGTGTCATATTATTGTAACGTTTTGCCTCGTAATCTGAATTAACTTCTTGTAAACTTTTGTCTAAACAATCAATAAATTGCTCAAAATTTTCAGGTTCTTTATCAAACTCTATTATCCATTCGTGAGCGCCTTTTTCTTTTCCTTGCATAAAAATTGGACCAGCACTATATTCAGAAACAATTGAATTTGTTTGCATACAAGCACGTTTCAAAGCTTCTTCAGCGTTTTCTATCATCAATTCTTCGCCAAATGCATTGATATAATGTTTTGTTCGTCCAGAAACAACAATTCGATGAGGATTTGTAGATGTAAAGCGAACCGTATCACCAATGATATAGCGCCACAAACCTCCATTTGTTGTAATCACCATAGCGTAATTTTTACCAACTTCAACTTCTCCAATTGTTAAAAATCGTTGAGTTTCTGAACCAAATTCTTCCATTGGAATAAATTCGTAAAAAATTCCGTTGTCTAATAATAACAACAAATCTTTGCTGTGCAATTGATCTTGAATTCCAAAAAAACCTTCGGAAGCGTTATATAATTCGAAATAATTTAATTTTTTTTGTGTGATTAAATTATAGTTTTCTGCATAAGGTTTGAAGCTGATTCCGCCATGAAAAAACACTTCGAGATTTGGCCATAATTCGTCCAAATAATTCTTTCCAGTTTCGGCTAATAATTTGTTCAATACAACCAGCATCCATGAAGGAACGCCAGTTAAAGAACCAACATCTTCATTTTTTGTTGCATTGATAATCGCATTCATCTTCACATTCCAATCAGACATTAAAGAAATCTCACGATTCGGAATATTTTTCATCTCAGCATAAAAAGGTAAATTATCAATCAAAATAGCAGATAAATCACCAAAACGCGTATCATATTTTTGATAAAGCTCACTACTTCCGCCAATTCTTAGGTTTTTGTGCATGAAAATATCCGTTTCGGGATAAGCATTTAAGTACAATGCAAACATTGTTTTTCCTGCAGCGTAATGGCAATCTTCTAAGGATTCATTACTAATTGGAATAAATTTACTTTTCGCGTTTGTTGTTCCAGAAGATTTCGCAAACCACTTTATTTTTCCGTGCCAAGTGACATCTTTTTCACCTTTTCTCGCTAATTCAATATAAGGTTGAAAATCCTCGTAATGCACCGCAGGAACTTGTTCTTGAAATTTCTGTGTCGTTTTGATTTCGTCAAAATGAAATTCTTTTCCGTAAATAGTCGATTTGGCTTTTTTGATATTCTCAAATAACACACGTTCTTGCGTACCAACAGGATTTTTGATGCTTTCTTCGATGACATTCATTCGGCTACGCATCATAATTTCCATAATCTTATTGACTATTCCCATACGCTAAAAGTTTTGTAGATTTACACAAAATTAATTAAACTTTTTTAGCAAGATGCAGTTTGAAGGACAAATTCGTAAAATGACAACTGAAAATGGAATGCCAATCAATTATTATTGGAATTTCAAGAATGATTTTATCGTTATGAATCAATTGTTAGGAAAAAAAATCAAGATTAACTTTGATCATTACGAATGTTTAAACTGTCACGAGGATAAAGAGATTTATCAGATGGGATATTGTAAAAATTGTTTTTTTACAGTTCCAGAAGCTAATCCAAGTATCATCAATCCAGAACTTTCTACAGCACATTTGGGAATTGCGCAACGTGATTTAGAGTTTGAAACGAAATTCGAATTGCAACCGCATATTGTGTATTTGGCAAATTCATCGGGAATAAAAGTAGGTGTAACACGTTTAACGCAAGTGCCAACACGTTGGATCGATCAAGGAGCTTCAGAAGCTATTATTATTGCGCGAACGGATAATCGTTACGAAGCTGGAATGATAGAGGTTTCGTTGAAAAATGTTATTGCTGATAAAACGAATTGGCAAAGAATGTTAAAAAATGATGTACCAGAAATTAATCTGTTCGAAAAGTATCACGAAATCAGAAATGAAGTGAATCCAGATTTTCAACAATTTTTGGTTGATGAGCCAGTAGTTTGGAAGTTTGAATATCCAGTTTTATCTTATCCAGAAAAAGTAAAATCATTAAACCTGAAAAAAACGCCAGAAATAGAAGGTGTTTTGAAAGGAATAAAAGGTCAATACTTGATTTTTGAAGACAATACAGTTTTCAATGTTCGAGGTCACGAAGGTTTTTATGTGAATTTTGAATTGTAAAATTCATTTTACAATAAAAGATATTCAAAAGTAGATTCTATAACAGAATCGACTTTTTTGTTTCTATCTATTTGATTTCAATAAAAATACTTGTTTTTCATCTTATTTATTTTTACATTAGTTATAATCAATTAACACAAAAAAAATAGGAATTATGAAAGCAAGTACATTACTTATGGTTGGCGGTATTTTGGCTTTAACAGCATGTAATAAAAAATCAGATTTGCCAGATTATAAGGTGAAAGAAGCAGTTTTAGATGTTTACAAATACAGAGCAGATAAACCAGATTCACTTTTTTCCAAAGTAGAAGGCGTAAATGTGGATGATTTGAATGCGGTGGTTAAACAATATGGACCAGTTGATGTCTACAACTTTGAGAAAATGACGCCTCTTGAAGATGGTGACAAAACAGTTTACGAAGCAGTTTATAAAGTGTCTTTTAAAGGAGCGGAAGGAACAGAAACGTTTAAAGTAAGAAAAATTGATAAGTTAGACGGAATTGTTGTTGGCTATGCAAGTGATGTAAAACCTATAGTTGATCAGTCAGATTCTTTGGCCGTTAAAAAGGATTCGGTGAAATAAATATAAAAAAATAATAAATACGCAATGATTTATTGAAAAAGTTTGTATATTCGTTATCAATAATGAAACAAAACGGATTAAATACAATCATTTCAATTACGACGACTTCTAGTGTTCACACTTAGAGAAGTCTTGTTATGTATTTATATTCTAAAAAATAATGCAAAAGCATCTTCTCAAAAGGAAGATGCTTTTTTTATGATCAAAATTTAAATTATGAAAGTTTTAAAATTCGGAGGAACATCAGTCGGATCGGTAGAAGGTATCCGCGCGGTCGTAGAAATTGTTAAACAGGAAAAGCAACAAAATAACTCGATTATTTTGGTTGTGTCTGCTATTTCTGGTTTGACCAATTTATTAACCAAAATGTCTGAAGAAGCTTCATCAGGAAATTTTGATGAAAATGATTTAAAACTTTTTCAAGACAAACATTTCGAAATTGTAAAAGCTTTAATCGATGTGCCGAATCAAAATCCGATTTTAACAAAATTAAAATTGTTGATGAATGAGTTGGAAGCATTATTAGAAGGGGTGGAAATTCTGAAAGAATTAAGCCCTCAAACAAAAGATTTGATTTTGAGTTTCGGCGAAAGATGTAGTGCTTTATTAATAGCAAAAGTAATGCAAGAGCATGTTGGAAATTCATTGGCGATTAATGCATCAGATTATATTTTGACTGATCATAATTTTGGTCAAGCGAATGTTATCGAGGAAAAATCGTTTCAGAATATTCAACAATTAGCAAAAGATTATTCGGATAAATTATTAGTTGTAACAGGGTTTATTGCTGCTAATGAAGAAGGACGAGTGACAACTTTGGGAAGAGGAGGTTCTGATTACACTGCGGCTTTGATTGGTGCGGCTTTACATGCAGAACAAATTGAAATTTGGACAGATGTAAATGGAATGATGACGGCGGATCCTCGTTTTGTGAACAAAGCTTTTTCGTTAGAAAATTTATCGTATACAGAAGCGATGGAATTGTCGTATTTCGGTGCGAAAGTGATTTATCCGCCAACAATGGCTCCAGCTTTTAAACTTCGAATTCCGATTTTAATTAAAAACACATTTCAACCGGATTTTGAGGGAACAAAAATTCAGTTCGATTCGCAACCAACAGATTATCCAATTAAAGGAATTTCGTCGATCAAAGATATTGCATTAGTCAATATAAAAGGAAGCGGCTTGGTTGGCAAATTGGGCTTTAGTGGAAAACTTTTTTCACTTTTAGCGCAACATCATATCAACATTGTGTTGATTACGCAATCTTCGTCAGAGCATAGTATCACGCTTGCCATTCATCATAATGAAGTCGAAAAAGCAAAGCAATTAATTGAAGAAGAGTTTTGTTTGGAAATTGCAGCAAAATGGTTGGAACCAATTGAAATTGAAGAAAATCTCGGAATTATTGCAATTGTTGGAGAAAACATGAAGAAAATGGTTGGTGTTTCGGGCAAGTTATTTTATGCATTAGGACGAAATGGAATCAATGTCAGAGCGATTGCGCAAGGTTCTTCGGAGTATAATATTTCGGTTGTGATTAACGAAAATGATTTGTCAAAAGCTTTAAATGCGGTACATGATGCGTTTTTTAATCATTTGAAAAAAACAATTCATGTTTTCAATGTTGGAGTAGGAAATATTGGGTCGACATTTTTAAATCAATTAGAAAAACAGAAAGATTTTTTAGCAAAAAATAATGATATCGAAATAAAATTGGTTGGATTATCAAATTCAAAAAAAATGATGTTTGATGAAAACGGAATTAATTTATCGAATTGGAAAAATGAATTAGAAAATTCTTCTTCTCCAGCTGATTTGAATGAATTTATCCAAAAAATGAAACAGTATAATTTACCAAATTGTGTTTTTGTAGATAATACTGCGAGTTCTGATTTGCCAAATTATTACAAACAAATTTTTGAAAGCAGTATTTCGGTTGTGACATGTAATAAAATTGCGAATTCATCTTCTTATCAAGAGTATAAAAAATTGAAAGAAACTGCTCGAAAATATGGTATTGATTTTCTTTACGAAACAAATGTTGGAGCAGGTTTACCAATTATTAGCGTGTTGAAAGATTTAAGAATGAGTGGAGATCAAATCTTAAAAATTGAAGCAATTTTATCAGGAACAATTTCGTATATATTTAATCATTTTAAAGGTGAAAATACATTTGCCGAAATTGTAAAAAAAGCGCAAGAATTAGGTTATACAGAACCAGATCCTCGCGATGATTTGAGTGGAATAGATTTTATGCGAAAAATGTTGATTCTTGCTCGTGACAATGGTTACGAAATTGAAGCGGGAGATGTAAAAATCGATTCTATTTTGCCTAAATCTTGTTTAGAAGCTGCAACTGTAGAAGATTTTTATCAAGAATTAGTCAACGAAAATGATTATTTCGAAAAGATAAAACATCAAGCAGATGAGGAGCAGAAAGTGATTCGTTACATCGGGATTTTAGAAGATGGAAAAATATCAATTTCGTTAGAATTGGTGGATAATCAACATCCGTTTTATGCCTTGTCTGGAAGCGATAATATTATTTCCTTTACAACAGCGCGTTACAAGGAACGTCCTTTGGTTGTGAAAGGACCTGGAGCTGGTGCAGAAGTTACAGCAGCTGGCGTTTTTGCAGATTTAGTTAATATAAGTTCAATACGATAAAAGATGAATCAAATAATCGAAAATAAATATAAGCTTGATCAAGCGAAGTTTTTAGATAAAGTACATGTTTTTGCTCCTGCAACAGTTGCCAATATGATCTGTGGATATGATATTTTGGGCTTTGCGGTGGATTATCCAGGTGATGAGGTAATCATGAAAAAGACAGAAAAGTTAGGAATCGAAATTCTGACAATTACAGGTGACGAGGGTAAATTGCCTTTGGATGCGATGAAAAATACAGTTTCTCATTCGGCATGGAAATTATTTTGTGATTTAGGTCTACAAGATTCTTTTGGATTATCGATAGAATTACACAAAAAAATGCCAATTGGAAGTGGTTTAGGTTCAAGCGCGGCGAGCACAGTTTCTGGACTTTTTGCATTGAATGAATTATTAGGAAAACCACTTTCTAAAAATGAGCTTTTGCCTTATTGTATGGAAGGCGAACGATTGGCTTGTGGCGCTGCTCATGCGGATAATGTTGCGCCATCGTTGTTTGGAGGAATTACGTTGATTCCTTCTTATGAGCCGATTTTGGTGCGTTCTTTACCTGTTCCTGAAAATTTATATGTCACACTGATTTACTCAAAAGTAGAAGTGCCAACAAAGGATGCGCGCAAATTAATTAAAGATAAAGTGCAATTGAGTAAAGCAATAAAGCAATGGGGAAATATTGCAAGTTTGGTTGCAGCGCTTTATGAGAATGATTACGAAGAGATTGGTCGTTCGATGCAAGATGATATTATCGAACCAAATCGTTCTTTATTGATTCCATATTTTAATGAAATGAAAAGTATTTCGCTCGAAAATAATGCATTAACATTCGGTATTTCTGGTTCTGGACCAACAGTTATGGCGTTATCTAAAAGTAAATTGGGTGCAGAAAATATCGAACAAAAACTAAATGATTTTTTGACGATAAAAGAAATTGAACATTTATCATTTGTTTCTAAAATCAATCAACAAGGACCTTACATAAAACACTAAAAATGAAATTATATAGTACAAATAATCATAAGAACAGAGTTGATTTTAAACAAGCGGTTTTCCAATCTTTGCCAGAAGATAAAGGATTGTATATGCCTTTGTCGTTGGAAAAATTAGATGAAAATTGGTTGAATTCTATTGAAAATTATTCATTTCAAGAGATTGCGAAAAAGGTGACAAATCACTTATTAAAAGATGATTTTTCTGAAGAAATGATTAATAATTTGATTGATGAGGTAATTAATTTTCCTGCGCCTTTGGTATTTTTAGAAGATGATTTAGCTGTTTTGGAATTGTTTCACGGACCTTCTTTTGCATTCAAGGATTTTGGAGCGAGATTTATGAGTCGCGTGATGGCACATTATTCGAAAAAAGATAATCAACTGTTAGATGTTTTGGTCGCAACTTCTGGCGATACAGGAGGAGCTGTAGCACTCGGTTTTCTGGGAGTAGAAGGGACGAGAGTAACGATTTTGTATCCCAAAGGAAAAGTGTCGCCGATACAAGAATTGCAATTAACAGCGAACGGAAAAAATATTCGTGCCATAGAAATTGACGGAACTTTTGATGATTGTCAAGCCTTGGTAAAGCAAGCATTTTTAGACAAAGATTTAATGAAGAATCTAAACTTAACCTCAGCAAATTCGATTAATATTGCTCGCTTAATCCCGCAATCTTTCTATTATTTTGAAGCATTTGCTCGAGCAAAAAGAAAAGGTTTTGAGAATGTTTCTTTTGTTGTTCCGAGTGGAAATTTCGGAAATATTACGGCTGGTATTTTAGCTTCAAAATTAGGATTGGAAGTTGAACAATTTGTTGCGGCGACAAATGCGAATGACACTGTTCCATCATTTCTAGAAACCGAAAATTATCAACCAAAACCTTCTGTACAAACGTTATCGAATGCAATGGATGTCGGAAATCCGAGTAATTGGGTTCGCGTGATGGAATTTTTTGAGCAAGATATGGAGCAATTAAAATCAAAAATGGTTTCAAAAGCTTTTTCAGATATTGAAACGACAAATGCAATTGTTAAAATTAATCAAGAATATGATTACATTGCTTGTCCGCATACGTCGATTGCGTGGTTGGCAGCGAAGGAATACCAAGCGAAAAAGCAAGATGAAAAAGAGTTAGTGGTATTTTTATCGACAGCGCATCCGTGTAAATTTCCTGAAGTTTTTCCGAAAGAAATACGAGATAAAATTGTCTATCCAAAAGAAGTCGAAGAATTGAAATCGAAACAATCGAATAAAGTTAAAATGAACAATAATTTTGATGAGTTAAAAAATTGGTTGTTGAATAATTAATAAATTAAAAAGCAAAGTTTCTAACTAAATAGAAGCTTTGCTTTTTTTGAATAGTATATTAATGATGGAAAAATTATCCAATCATTAACGAAAAGAGTGTGTTGTCTGTGTTAAGATATTGATAGTCGAAATGATGATTTTCTAATCTAAAAATTAAACCATCTAAATCTTCTTTTTTGTCTAATTCAATGCCAACTACTGCTGGACCTGTTTCTTTGTTATTTTTTTGCGTGTATTGGAAATAGGTGATGTCATCATTTTCACCCAAAACTTCGTTCACTAATTCTTTTAAAGCGCCAGCACGTTGAGGAAAATTGATAATGAAATAATGTTTCAAACCTTCATATTGCAAACTTCTTTCTTTTATTTCTTCCATTCGCGTAATGTCGTTGTTGCTTCCACTAAGCACGCAAACCACATTTTTTCCTTTGATTTCTTCCTTGAAAAAATCTAAAGCCGAAACACTCAAAGCGCCTGCTGGTTCTACAACAATTGCGTCTTCATTGTACAAACGCAAAATGCTCGAACAAACTTTTCCTTCTGGAACAGCACAAGTTGTTTCTAAACCTTCTGCACAGATTTTGTAGGTTTTTTCACCTGCTTTTTTTACAGCTGCGCCATCTACAAAAGGGTCAATCTTCGCTAATGCAACAGATTGTTTTTGTTTGATAGCTTCTGCCATACTTGCTGCGCCACTCGGTTCTACGCCAATAATTTTGGTGTTTGGACTAAGTGTTTTCATCACAGAAATAACGCCAGATGCTAAACCTCCACCGCCAATTGGCACGAAAATATAATCGATTGGTTGATTGCATTGATTCAAAATTTCTAAAGCAACAGTTCCTTGTCCTGCGATTACTTTTTCGTCATCAAAAGGATGAATAAATGTAATATTTCCTTCTTGGGATAATTGATGTGCAAAAGCCGATGCATCATCAAATGTATCACCATGTAAAATGATTTCGATTTGATCTTTCCCAAACCATTTTACTTGTTTTATTTTTTGTTGAGGTGTCGTCGTTGGCATCACAATTTTACCTTTGATATTTAATTGTTGACACGAATACGCCACACCTTGTGCGTGATTTCCTGCACTTGCGCAGATTACACCATTATTTTTTTCTTGTTCTGATAACTGAACGATTTTATTATAAGCACCACGTAATTTGTATGAACGGACGACTTGTAAATCTTCTCGTTTTAGATAGACATTCGCATCAAATTGACGACTTAAATTTTCATTGAAATCGAAAGGAGTGTTTTTGGCAACTCCTTTCAAATTCATTTGTGCTAAGTTTACTTCGTCAAGCGAAACGCCTAAGGTCTCAGTTTTCTCACTTCTAAGTCCCTTTGTCATAATTCACTATTTTCTTAGTTATTTTAATATTTGATTATGCCGTTTTTATGGTTTTCATAGCAGTCATTGCTTTACGAAGTTTTTTTCCCACAGTTTCGACAGGATGATTACGTAAAACATCATTTATGTGTACCAATGTCGCATTGTCAACAGCATTGTCTTTTCCTTCGTTGTAATTTTTTCCGACAACGTCTACGTTTACTTTTGTCATAAAATCTTTTAACAAAGGTTTACAAGCCTGATCGAAAAGATAACAACCATATTCTGCTGTATCAGAAATTACACGATTCATTTCGAATAATTTTTTACGAGCAATTGTATTTGCAATCAATGGTGTTTCGTGTAATGATTCGTAGTAAGCTGATTCAGGTTTAATACCTGCTTCCACCATAGTTTCGAAAGCTAATTCAACTCCAGCACGAACAAAAGCAACCATTAAAGTGTAATGATCAAAATATTCTTGTTCAGTAATATTTGCATCTCCAGCGGGTGTTTTTTCAAAAGCAGTTTCTTCAGTTTCAGCTCTCCACTTTAATAAATTTTTATCATCATTTGCCCAATCTTCCATCATTGTTTTACTAAACTCACCAGAAATAATGTCGTCTTGATGTTTTTGGAATAATGGACGCATAATGTCTTTTAATTCTTCTGATAATTCAAAAGCTTTTACTTTGGCAGGATTACTTAATCTATCCATCATACCACTAACTCCACCATGTTTTAAGGCTTCGGTAATTACTTCCACACCATATTGAACCAATTTTGAAGCATAACCAGCATCAATTCCGTTTTCAATCATTTTTTCGAAAGAAAGAATAGAGCCTGTTTGTAAAAGACCACATAAAATGGTTTGCTCTCCCATCAAATCTGATTTTACTTCCGCAACAAATGATGATTTTAAAACTCCCGCTCTGTGACCACCAGTCGCTGCACAATATGCTTTTGCTTGGTCAAGTCCTTTTCCTTTAGGATCATTTTCTGGGTGAACGGCAATTAATGTAGGAACTCCAAATCCTCTTAAATATTCTGCTCGAACTTCTGAACCAGGACATTTTGGTGCAACCATGATTACCGTAATATCTTTACGAATTTGCACTCCTTCTTCTACGATATTGAATCCATGAGAATATAAAAGTGTAGCGCCTTCTTTTATAAGAGGTTGAATAGTATTAACTACTTGCGTGTGTTGTTTGTCTGGCGTTAAATTTGCCACAACATCAGCATTTGGGATTAATTCTTCGAAAGTACCAACTGTAAAATTATGACTTGTTGCATTTTTCCAAGAATCTCTTTGTTGTTCAATGGCTTCTTTGCGTAAGGCATACGAAACGTCTAAACCACTGTCGCGTAGATTTAATCCTTGGTTTAATCCTTGCGCACCGCAACCTACAATCACAATTTTTTTACCTTTTAATGCGTCTGTACCTTTTGCGAATTCTGAGTTATTTAGAAATTCTGCTTGTCCTAGTTGATATAATTGATCTCTCAATGATAGAGAATTAAAGTAATTAGTCATTTTTGTGTTTTTTAATGAATTATTTGTTGAATTGTTTGTCTTTACATTGTGAAAACTGAGGTTCCTTCGTTTAGGAATTCATTTTCGATTACTTCTTTTGATGGTTCGTCTTTCTCGAATTGTAATAATTTTTCATGAAAACCAGCACTCGCTTTGATAATCGCTATTCTGGCTCCTCTAACAAATTCTATTAAGCCATATTTCGTTAATTCTTGTGTTAGATTATCAATTTCTTCACGATGACCAGCTGTTTCAAAAACCGTATAATCATTGCGAATCACAACTGTATTTGCACCATATTGACGCAATAAACGTTCTACGTATGCCTTTTCTGCAATAATATTCGTTGGCACTTTGTATAAAGCTTGTTCTTGCCAGATTAATTCATCATTATTATTGAAATAAGCTTTAAGAACATCGATTTGTTTTTCAATTTGCATGCAAAGTTTTCGAACGACTTCTTCCGATTCTTCAATAACAATTGTAAATCTGTGTACATTTTCTATTTCTGATGGAGAAGTGCTTAAACTTTCAATATTAATTTTTCGTCGAGTAAAAATTCCTGCAACTCTTCCTAAAATTCCTATGGAATTTTCTGTATATAACGTAATTGTATATTCTTGTTTTGAGTCCATAATAATTTATTTTAATCTAATTTCAGAAACACTTGTGCCTTGTTCTACCATAGGAAATACATTATTTTCTTTTCCTACCATAACCTCTAAAAGATAAGAGCCATTGTGTTCTAACATTTCTTTTAAAGCATTTTTCAATTCATTTCTTGCCTCTATTTTTTGACCTTCTATTTGGTATGCTTTTGCAAGTGCAACAAAATCTGGACTTGTAATATCTACGAAAGAATAGCGTTTGTCGTTGAATAATTCTTGCCATTGACGTACCATTCCAAGGAAGCTATTGTTTAGAATTAACATTTTTACTTTAGCTCCGAATTGCATAATCGTTCCCATTTCTTGTAACGTCATTTGGAAACCACCATCTCCACAAACCATGACAATGTCTTTTTCTGGTGCTCCGTACCATGCTCCAATTGCAGCAGGTAATCCAAAGCCCATTGTTCCTAATCCGCCCGATGTAACCAAAAGTTTAGAGTCTTTGAATTTAGCATAACGACAAGCAGACATTTGATGTTGCCCAACGTCTGTCACAATTACTGCTTCTCCGTTTGTTAACTCATTTAATGTATTAATAACCTCAGCCATAGACATCACATCAGTTGTTGGATGGAATTCTTTCTCAATAACTTCTGTGCGTTCTTCTTTTTCGAGATCTCTAAATTCTTTTAACCATTCTGAGTGGTCATTAGGATCAATCAAATTTGTTAATAATGGAAGCGTTTTCTTGCAATCACCCCAAACAGGAACAGCAACTTTTACATTTTTACCAATTTCTGCTGGATCAATATCGAGATGAATCACTTTCGCTTGTTTTGCATATTTGTCTAAACGTCCGGTTACGCGGTCATCAAACCTCATCCCAATAGCAATTAATATATCGCAATCATTTGTTTTGACATTCGGAGAATAATTTCCATGCATTCCTAATAAACCAACATATTGTGGATGATCTGTATCTAAAGAACTTAACCCCATTAAAGTTGTTGCTACAGGAATTCCAGATTTTTCTAAGAAATCTTTTAACTCTTGTTCTGCTTTTCCAAGCAGTATTCCTTGACCAATAATCGCAAATGGTTTTTTAGCTTGATTAATAAGTTCAGCAGCAGCTTTTACATATTCAGTTCTTATTTCTGGTTCTGGTCTATAACTGCGAACATGAGTGCATTTCTCATATTTTTTCTTTTCAACAAGCTGTATTTGAGCATTTTTTGTAATGTCAATCAACACAGGTCCTGGTCTTCCAGAGCGTGAGATATGAAAAGCTTTTGCTAAAACATCATTGATTTCTTCCGCATCAGTAATTTGATAATTCCATTTCGTGATGGGATTAGTAATGTTGATAACATCAGTTTCTTGAAAAGCATCCGTTCCTAAAAGAGAAGCGAAAACTTGTCCTGTGATACATACAATAGGATTGCTATCAATCATGGCATCTGCAATTCCAGTGACTAAATTCGTTGCGCCTGGACCACTCGTGGCAAAAGCTACACCTACTTTTCCTGAAGTTCTTGCATAACCTTGCGCAGCGTGAATGCCTCCTTGTTCATGACGAACTAAAATGTGTTCTAATTTATCTTTGTAATCATACAAAGCATCATATATAGGCATAATTGCGCCACCAGGATAGCCAAAGACTGTTGTAACTCCTTCGGACAATAAAGCGTTAATAATCGCTTGTGAACCTGAAATTTGAGTTGGTTTATTGGTCAGTAAGACATCCTTCTGAAGCGTTTCCGACTTGCTTTGCGTATTTGTATAAGACTCCATTTTTTACTTTTAATGCGGGTTGTTTCCAGTTATTTTTTCGATTTTCTAATGTTTTTTCATCAATCAAAAGGTTTAATTCATTTTTGTTGATGTCAATTTCGATGAGATCATTATTCTCGACTAATGCGATTGGACCTCCTTCAAAAGCTTCTGGTGTTATGTGACCGACGACAAATCCGTGCGTTCCGCCACTAAATCGTCCGTCTGTAATCAAAGCGACTTTATCTCCTAATCCAGCTCCAATAATGGCAGATGTTGGTTTCAACATTTCTGGCATTCCAGGACCACCTTTCGGACCTTCGTTTCGGATGACGATAACGCTTCCAGCTTTGATTTGTAAATCTTCGATTGCTTTTAAAACTTCAACTTCGCTATTAAAAACTTGTGCTTTTCCTTTAAAATAAAAACCTTCTTTTCCAGATATTTTAGATACCGATCCGCCAGGAGCAAGGTTTCCGTAAAGCATTTGTAAGTGTCCAGTTTCTTTTATGGGATTAGATAATGGACGAATAATATTTTGTTTAGAGAAATCTAAATCAGGAACCGATGCTAAATTTTCGGCTAATGTTTTTCCAGTAACCGTTAAACAACTTCCATCGATTAAATCTTCTTGTAACATATACTTTAAAACAGCAGGAACTCCACCAACTTTACTCAAATGTTCCATCAAGTATTTTCCACTAGGTTTTAAGTCTGCTATTACTGATGTTTTATCGTTAATTGCTTGTATATCGTCTAATGATAATTTGATATTCATAGTCGCTGCAATTGCTAATAAGTGCAAAACAGCATTTGTGCTTCCGCCTAAAACAACAATTGTTTTGATTGCATTTTCTAAAGAATTCTTCGTGATGATATCACTTGGTTTAATATCTTTTTCTAATAAAATTCTTAGATAATGTGCCGCAGTTGTACATTCGTTTTTCTTTTCTTGACTAAGAGCAGGGTAAGACGAAGAATAAGGTAAACTCATTCCCATTGCTTCAATCGCCGCTGCCATTGTGTTTGCTGTATACATTCCGCCACAAGCACCTGGACCAGGACAAGCATTCTGAATGATTCCACAAAAATCTTTGTCATCAAGATTTCCGTTTAATTTTTTTCCTAATGCTTCGAAAGCAGAAACAATGTTTAATTCCTCTTCTTTGTAATGTCCCGGAGCAATTGTTCCACCATAAATCATGATCGAAGGACGGTTTAAACGTCCCATTGCCATAATCGATCCTGGCATGTTTTTATCACAACCAGGAATAGTAATTACGCCATCGTAAAAGTGTCCTGCACAAACAGTTTCGATAGAATCTGCAATGATTTCTCTACTTACTAAAGAGTAGCGCATTCCTGAAGTTCCGTTGGTAATTCCATCGCTAATTCCGATAGTGTTGAACTTCAATCCGATTAGGTTTTCGGCTTTCATTCCATCTTGTACCAACTGTGCAAATTGATTTAGGTGCATATTGCAAGTATTTCCATCGTACCCCATGCTTGCAATTCCGATTAATGGTTTTTTAAGGTCTTCGTTTGTTAAGCCAATCCCATGTAACATCGCTTGTGACGCGGGTAAAGTGTCATCTTGCGTAACGGTTCGACTATGTTTGTTTAGTGCTTTGTTGTTGTTTTTCATCACTATTTATTTGACATTGTTTGTATTAAAAACATAAAAAAAAGCCACCCTGAATAAAGGTGGCTCATAAAAAATCGTTCAAAAAATTTGTCATAAAACCACCTTTCCTAATCGTAAGACCAAGACTAAAATAATAATGATAATAATGACGAAATTGTTTTGCATAATATTGTTTAATTAATTTTTCTCCATAAAAAAAGCCACCTCGTTAAGAAGTGGCTTTAATTGTTATTTTGTACGTACACAACTAATTACCACTCCCTGGGATAAGAATGACTAAAATAATCAAGTTGATAATGTTGTGAACTAATTTCATTTTCTTTTTTTGATAAGCCAAAGCTAGGATTAATTTTTTTAACTTAGCTCAACTTTTTTTATAAATTTTCCGAAAAATTTTCATTAATTGAAAATTCGCATTTTAACATTGCTTTTTTTAAAGATTGTTTAAAAATAAGTTTATAAAATTTTATATTTGCAAAACTTTGGAACAGAAAACTATTCACAACGTTTTTAGCTTATACGATTCTTCAGATTTCGTACAGAAGCTTATTGTCAATTTTAAAAATAATCCACAGCATAAAGTCAATATCAAAGGTTTTTTAGGTTCAGGATTGAGCATTATAACTGGTCATTTATATGATCGTGTTGCGCGTCCTACGATTCTAATTTTTGATGATAAAGAAGAAGCGGCTTATGTGTTAAATGATTTGGAAACTTTGTTTGATAAAGAACAAATTCTATTTTTTCCGTCTTCTTATAAGCGTCCTTACGAAATTGAGGAAGTAAATAATGCAAATGTTGTTATTAGAACAGAGGTTTTAAATGTATTATCGCATTCGAAACGCCCAAAAATTGTGGTGACATATGCGGAAGCCTTGTCTGAAAAAGTAGTGACAAAAAAAGCGCTTTCTACGAATACACTTAAAGTGAAGGTTGGAAATGATTTAGGAATTGATTTCTTAACGGAGGTTTTATCTTCTTATAATTTTCATCGTGTTGATTTTGTTTCTGAACCGGGAGAATTCTCGATTCGTGGTGGAATTATAGATGTTTTTTCGTTTTCGAATGAGCATCCTTATCGAATTTCGTTGTTTGGTGATGAGGTGGAAACCATCAGAACGTTTGATATCGAGAATCAATTGTCCATTGCAACGACAAAAGAAATTACGATTATTCCAAATCTTGAGAGTAAATCGATTAACGAAAAACGAGAAAGTTTCTTAGAATATATTTCGAAAGATAGTTTAGTTATCGCGAAAAATATTTCTGTTTTAGCGAAACAAATCACCAAGAATTTTGAACAAGCGGAAGTTGCTTTTTCAGAATTGAAAGGAGAAATTAAACAAGCAGAACCGAATCATTTATTTTTGAATGAGAATGCATTTCTTCAACAAATTTCATCTTATGGAGTTATTGAATGTTCCATGAAATCTTATTTTGAAACAGTTGAAGAAATAGAATCACCATTCAAACCTCAACCAAGTTTTAATAAGCAATTCGAGTTATTAATTGATGATTTGAATGAGCATAAAGCCGAAGGTTTCAAAAATGCACTGATTTGTTCCAATGAAAATCAAATCAAACGTTTCGAAGAAATTTTTGATGATATCGGAAAAGAAGTTTCATATATTCCCGTTTTGGGATCTATTTATCAAGGTTTTATTGACGAAGAAATCAAATTAACGTGTTATACAGATCACCAGATTTTTGGTCGATATCATAAATTCAATCTTCGAAATTCATTTTCCAAAAAAGAAGCGATTACGCTAAAGGAAATCAATTCGTTGCAAGTTGGAGATTTTGTGACGCATATAGATTATGGGATCGGAAAATTTGCAGGTTTGGTACGATTGAATAATAATGGCGTAACGCAAGAATCAATCAAATTGATTTATCAAAATAATGATATTCTGTATGTTAATATTCATTCGTTGCATAAAATTGCAAAGTTTAGAGGAAAAGATGGCGCTGAGCCAAAAATTTCAAAACTTGGATCTCCAGCTTGGAAAAATTTAAAGAATAAAACCAAAGCTAAAGTAAAAGAAATTGCTTTCGATTTGATTAAATTATATGCGAAACGCCGTGCCAGAAAAGGTTTTGCGTATTCGCCTGATACGTATTTGCAAAATGAGTTGGAAGCATCTTTTATTTATGAAGATACGCCCGATCAGTACAAAGCGACGCAAGATGTAAAAACGGATATGGAATCTGAACGCCCAATGGATCGTTTGGTTTGTGGAGATGTTGGTTTCGGGAAAACAGAGGTTGCGATTCGTGCGGCGATGAAAGCAGCTGTTGATGGAAAACAAGTTGCTGTTTTAGTGCCAACAACGATTTTAGCTTTTCAACATTTCAAGACATTTTCAGAGCGTTTACGAGATTTGCCTGTGAAAGTTGCTTATCTCAATCGATTTGTAACAGGAGCAAAGAAAAAAGCTGTTTTAGATGGTTTAAAATCTGGTCAAGTTGATATTGTGATAGGAACGCATCAATTGGTTAATCCAAAAATTGAATACAAAGATTTGGGATTATTAATTGTGGATGAGGAACACAAATTTGGTGTTGGTGTAAAAGATAAATTGAAAACACTTCGCGAAAATATTGATACATTAACCTTGACTGCGACGCCAATTCCGCGTACACTTCAATTCTCGTTGATGGCTGCGCGTGATTTATCGGTTATCAAAACTCCTCCACCAAATAGACAACCTGTCGATACGCAATTGGTTGGTTTTAATGAAGAGATTTTCCGTGATGCGATTATGTATGAAATGCAACGTGGTGGACAAGTTTATATCATTCACAATCGTGTGCAATCGTTAAAAGATATTGCTGGAATGGTACAACGATTAGTTCCTGATGCGAGTGTGGCGATTGGTCATGGACAAATGGATGGGAAAGAATTAGAAGCCGTTTTACTCGATTTTATTGATGGTCGATATGATGTTTTTGTGTCAACAACTATTATCGAATCTGGTTTAGATGTTCCGAATGCGAATACGATTTTAATTAATGATGCGCAGAATTTCGGTTTGGCAGATTTGCATCAAATGCGTGGACGTGTTGGTCGTAGTAACCGCAAAGCGTTTTGTTATTTGGTTGCGCCACCACTTTCGGTTTTAACGGACGAAGCGCGTAAACGTTTGCAAGCAATTGAGCAGTTTTCTGATTTAGGATCAGGATTCAATATTGCGATGAAAGATTTAGAAATTCGTGGAGCTGGAAATCTTTTAGGTGCTGAACAAACAGGATTTATGATGGATATTGGATTCGAAACGTATCAAAAAATCTTGAATGAAGCGATAGAAGAATTGAAAGAAACGGATTTCAAAGATTTGTTCGAAGATCAAAAATCGGAAGAAGTAAAATCGTATGTGTCGGATGTGCAAATTGATTCGGATTTACAAATTATGTTCCCAGACGAATACATTGAAAGTTCGGAAGAGCGTTTATTGCTGTACAAAGAATTAGCTGATGTCGAAACTGAAACATATTTACAAACGTTTAAAAATAATTTGATTGACCGCTTTGGAAAATTACCAATTGAAGCCGAAAATTTATTGGAATCAATTCAACTGAAATGGATCAGTAAAAAATTAGGTTTCGAACGTTTGGTGATGAAAAATGGTGTTTTATTGGCTTATTTTATTAATAAACCACAAAGCGAATTTTATCAGTCAGATGAATTTAGATTAATTTTAAATTACGTTCAAAATAACCCTAAAAACATCAGTTTTAAGGAAAAATCACCCAAAAAAGGAGAAGAGTACCCAACATTGTTAGTACGATTTGAACATATTAAAACTGTGAATGAAGCACTACAAGGTCTACAAAATTTATTAATTCATTAACTTTTTTAAGTTTTAATTAGTAATCTAATAAAATACATAGGGAGAATTGACCAAGTTGTTAGTTCTCCTTTTTTTATTCAATTATCAAACTTCCGATATAAATAAATAATATATAATTTATCATATAAAGAACTACAACTTACTGAAAACTAATTCACATAAATAATATGATATTTTATTATTATTTTTATCGATAAAATATTAGTTGGAAAAATAGTAAAGTAGTTATGGAAACAGCATCAAGTTATATTCCTATTCTCATTCTTTTTGTGATTGCTTTTGCGTTTGTAGCGGGTACTATCGTTGCGACGCATTTTCTTGGGCCATCGAGAAAGACAGACGAAAAATTAGAGAATTTCGAGTCTGGGATTGAGAAAGTTGGAAATGCAAGACAGCCATTTGCAATTAAATACTTCTTAGTAGCCATTTTATTCGTGTTATTCGACGTAGAGGTAATCTTCTTTTACCCATATGCAGCGAATTTTAAAGAGTTAGGTTGGGAAGGTTTTGCAGCAGTTGTAACATTCGTTGGATTATTCTTTGTGATGTACTTGTATGTACGCAAAAAAGGAGCTCTTAATTGGGAAAAATAGAGCGATTAAAATTCTAAAATAATAGTATAATGATTCATAATAAAAGACCAGTAACACACAATACCAATGTGAAGATTGTAGAGTCTCCAGGAGGTTTTGAAGGTGAAGGTTTTATGGCGATGCAACTATCAAAAGTAGTTGGATTAGCGCGTAAAAACTCTATTTGGCCTTTACCATTTGCGACAAGTTGTTGCGGAATCGAGTTTATGGCGACTATGGGTTCGACATACGATTTGGCACGTTTTGGATCTGAGCGTTTGGCTTTTACGCCTCGTCAGTGCGATTTGTTGATGGTAATGGGTACAATTTCTAAAAAAATGGCACCAGTTCTGAAGCAAGTTTACATCCAAATGGCAGAACCTCGTTGGGTGATTGCTGTTGGCGCTTGTGCAAGTTCGGGAGGAATTTTTGATACATATTCGGTCTTACAAGGAATTGATGAAGTAATTCCAGTAGACGTATATGTGCCAGGTTGTCCGCCTCGTCCAGAAGCAATTATCGATGGTGTAATGCGTATTCAGGAGTTGGTAGAGAGCGAAAGTGTTCGTCGCAGAAGTAGCGAAGAATATCAACAACTTTTAGCAAGTTATGGAATTAAATAAGTTGAAATAATGGACAATTCATTTATAAAAGACCGTTTGGTTCAGAAGTTTCAAGAAAATATATACGGATACGAAGAGCATTTCGGTGTATTGACTTTATACGCTAACAAAGATTTCAATCTAAAGATTTTACAATATTTATATGATGATGAGCAATTATCTTTCAAATTTTTGAAGGATTTAACTGCTATTCATTATCCTAATAATGTTGGAGAAGAATTGGTTGTAACCTATTTAGTTTATAATCTATATGAAGGAGTTGAGGTTCGATTAAAATTTGCTTTACCAATCGAAAAACCTTCGATTTTTACCGCAACTAAATTATTCGAAACAGCTAACTGGTTAGAGCGCGAGGCGTATGATTTCTATGGAGTTGATTTTGTAGGACATCCAAATTTAATTCGTGTCATGAATGTTCCAGAAATGGATTATCATCCGTTACGCAAAGAGTTCCCATTAGAGGATCAAACACGTAAAGACAAAGACGACGATATGTTTGGTCGTGGTGGAGATTTTAATTACGGAGGTTTTAATGTAAAAGCAAATTAACCATGGGAAAAGAGAAAACTAAAAAATTAAAGCATCTTGATCTTCCAGATGGTTCGTTAGAAAAAAGCACAATTACCTTAAACTTAGGACCTACGCATCCTGCAACACATGGGGTATTTCAAAATATTTTAGAGATTGATGGTGAAATCATCAAATCTGCGGTTCCTACAGTTGGGTATATTCACCGTGCTTTTGAGAAAATTGCTGAACGCAAACCTTTGTACCAAATTACACCTTTAACAGACCGATTGAACTATTGTTCGGCGCCGTTAAATAACTTAGGTTGGCACATGACAGTTGAGAAATTCGTTGGAATTGAAGTTCCAAAACGTGTTTCTTATTTGCGTGTTATCATTATGGAATTGGCTCGTATGGCAGATCATATTGTATGTAACTCGATTATGGGTGTTGATACAGGAGCATTTACAGGATTCCTTTATATGATGAAATACCGCGAGTTGATTTATGAGATTTACGAAGAAATTTGTGGTTCTCGTTTAACAACAAATATTGGTCGTATCGGTGGTTTCGAACGTGATTTTTCTGAAGTTGCTTGGACAAAAATCCATCGTTTCGTGAGAGAGTTTCCAGATGTCTTAACAGAGTTTGAAAACTTATTTTTACGTAACCGTATTTTTATGGATCGTACGCAAGGAGTAGGAGGAATTTCGGCTGAACGTGCATTAAATTATGGTTTCACAGGACCAAATTTACGTGCGGCTGGTGTAGATTATGATGTTCGTGTAGCGAAACCATATTCTCGTTACGAAGAATTCGAATTCGATATTCCAGTTGGTACAACGGGAGATTGTTACGATAGATTCTTAGTTCGTGGTCAAGAAATGTGGCAAAGTTTAAGTATCATTAAACAAGCAATTGCAAAAATTGATGCATTAGAAGGAGAAGAAGCAACGCAATATCATGCTGATGCTCCAGACTTTTATTTACCACTAAAGAAAGATGTTTACACAAAAATGGAAGCGTTAATCTATCACTTCAAAATTATTATGGGAGAGGTAGATATGCCAAAAGGAGAAATTTATAATTCAATCGAAGCTGCAAATGGTGAGTTGGGTTATTATTTCGTTTCTGATGGTGGACGTTCGCCATACCGTTTACATTTCCGTAGACCTTGTTTCATTTATTATCAAGCTTATCCAGAATTGATTGAAGGATCAATGATTTCAGATGCCATTATCACAATGAGTAGTTTGAATTTGATTGCTGGAGAATTAGATGCTTAATAAAAATTATTAAAAATGGCAATTCAATTTTCAGAAGAAACACAACAAAAAGTAGATAAAATCATTGCACGTTATCCATCGGATAAAAAACAAAGTGCATTGATTCCTTTACTTCATGTCGCACAAGCTGAGTTTGGTGGTTGGTTAGACACTCCTCATTTAGATTATGTTGCAGAAGTATTAGAAATTTTACCAGTAGAAGTTTACGAAGTAGCTTCATTTTATTCGATGTTTAACTTAAATCCTGTAGGGAAATTTGTGTTAGAAGTTTGTCAAACAGGACCTTGTATGTTAAGAGGTTCAGACAAAATTATTGAACACATCAAAACAAAATTAAATATTGAAGCTGGTGGAACTTCGGCAGATGGTTTATTTACATTAAAACCAGCCGAATGTTTAGGAGCATGTGGTTACGCGCCAATGCTACAGTTAGGAAAAACGTATCGTGAGAATTTAACGATCGAGAAAGTAGACGAATTAATCGAGGAATTGAAAAAATTAGCATAATGGGACAAAAATTACTGTTAAAAAATATTGATGTTCCAGGAATTCGTCAGTATCAAGCTTACCGCGAAAACGGTGGTTATGCAAATGCTGAAAAAGCATTTAAAATGACAACTGATGAAATCTTAGAAGAAGTAAAAACTTCTGGTTTAAGAGGTCGTGGTGGTGCAGGTTTCCCAACTGGAATGAAATGGAGCTTTTTGGCAAAGCCAGAAGGTGTTCCAAGACACTTAGTGGTAAATGCAGACGAATCTGAACCAGGAACGTTCAAAGACCGTTTCTTGATGGAATATATTCCTCATTTATTAATTGAAGGAGTTCTGATTTCATCATTCTGTTTAGGTTCTAATACATCATTTATTTATATCCGTGGAGAATATGCGTGGGTTGCAGAAATTTTAGAAGAAGCAATCGACGAAGCAAAAGCTGCTGGTTGGTTAGGTAAAAACATTCAAGGAACAGGTTTCGATTGCGAAATTTATGTTCAACGTGGAGGTGGAGCTTATATCTGTGGTGAGGAAACGGCATTGTTAGAATCGTTAGAGGGTAAACGTGGAAATCCACGTCTTAAACCACCTTTCCCAGCTGTTAAAGGTTTATGGGGAAGACCAACGGTTGTAAATAATGTAGAAACAATTGCTGCAATTGTTCCAATTATTGAAATTGGAGGAGAAGCGTATTCTAAAATTGGAGTTGGACGTTCTACAGGAACAAAATTAATTTCAGCTTGTGGTAATATTAATAAACCAGGCGTTTATGAAATTGATATGACAATTACGGTTGAAGAATTTATTTATTCAGACGAATATTGTGGAGGTATTCCAAACGGAAAACGTCTTAAAGCATGTATTCCTGGAGGAAGTTCTGTGCCAATTGTTCCAGCAAACTTATTGTTAAAAACTGCCGAAGGTAAACCTCGTTACATGAATTACGAAAGTTTATCAGAAGGAGGTTTCCAAACAGGAACAATGATGGGTTCTGGAGGATTTATTGTTTTAGATGAAGATCAAGATGTTGTTTACCATACGTATACATTAGCTCGTTTTTATCGTCACGAATCATGTGGACAATGTTCACCTTGTCGCGAAGGAACAGGTTGGATGGAAAAAATCTTGAAACGAATCGATGAAGGAAAAGGAAAAATGTCTGACATCGAATTGTTATGGGATGTTCAACGTAAAATCGAAGGAAATACAATTTGTCCATTAGGAGATGCAGCGGCTTGGCCAGTAGCAGCGGCAATTCGTCACTTCCGTGATGAGTTTGAATGGCATATTAATAATCCGGAAGAATGTTTGACGCGTAATTTTGGTTTAGCACATTATGCTGATCCAATCGAAATTAAAGAAACCGCAAATTAATACGAAGATGGCAGAAGAAACACCATTATTTAAAGTTACTATCGATAACGAAACGATTGAAGTACCTGCGGGAACAACGATCCTTCAAGCCGCTCGTATGATTGGTAAAGAAGTAGCACCTCCAGCGATGTGTTACTACGGTAAATTAGAAAATACAGGAGGAAACTGTAGAACATGTTTGGTAGAAGTATCAAAAGGTAGTGAAGCAGATCCTCGCCCAATGCCAAAATTGGTTCCGTCTTGTCGTACAACAGTTATGGATGGAATGGTTGTAGGCAATAAAACGTCTGAGCGTACAGTTGAGGCACGTAAAGGTATTGTTGAATTATTATTAATCAACCATCCTTTAGATTGTCCAGTATGTGATCAGGCAGGAGAATGTAAATTACAAGATTTAAGTTACGAACACGGAGCAGAAGCGACGCGTTACGAATTTGATCGTCGTACATTCCCTAAAGAAGATTTAGGTCCAAATATTCAGTTGAACATGAACCGATGCATTTTGTGTTATCGTTGTGTAAAAACTGCGGATCAAATCACAGGTTGTCGTGAGTATGGCGTAATGAATCGTGGAGATCACGCTGAAATTTCAACGCATATCAACAAAAGTTTAGATAACGAATTCATCGGAAATATTATTGATGTTTGTCCAGTAGGAGCATTAACAGATAAAACGTTCCGCTTCAAAAATCGTGTTTGGTTCTTGAAACCAGTTGATGCGCATCGCGATTGTCCGACTTGTTCTGGTAAAGCACAAGTGTGGTTCCGTGGGAATGAAGTTTTCCGTGTAACAGCTCGCAAAGATGAATTTAACGAAGTAAAAGATTGGATTTGTAACACATGTCGTTTCGATAAAAAAGATATCAACGATTGGACGTTAGAAAAACCATCAGAAATTTCTAAAGATTCTGTTGTTCGTCAAGGTCATTACTTTGAGAATAAAGTGGAGCCAAAAGAAACACTTCCGAAAGTAATCAAACGCGATCCAAAGATTTTATTAGATATTCACTCGGTTTCAGAAGTAAATGAACCAAATCGTGATTTATCTAAAATTGATGGACCAGCAACAAGTAAAGATTTTAAAGATTAATCATTCGTAAATAAAATTAACAAAAATGACAGAAGAATTTATTGCTGATGCATTAGAAAAGTTAGCTTTAGTAGGCGTAATGATTGGTTTTGCATTAGTTGTTGCCATGTACTCTACTTGGGCTGAGCGTAAAGTTGCAGCATTCTTACAAGATCGTATCGGACCAAACCGTGCAGGTATTTTTGGTTTATTACAACCACTTGCCGATGGTTTAAAATTATTCTCAAAAGAGGAAATTACACCAAAAGATTCGAATAAATTTTTATTCATCTTAGGTCCATCTTTGGCAATGATTGTAGCTTGTATGACAGGTGCAGTTATTCCATGGTCGACAGCTTTCGAGATTGGAGATCGTGTAGTTGTTCCTCAAATTGCAGATGTTAACATCGGGTTTTTATACATTTTAGGTGTGTTAAGTTTAGGTGTTTATGGAATTATGATTGGTGCTTGGGCATCGAACAACAAATACTCTTTAATGGGAGGTTTGCGTGCAGCTTCGCAGATTATTTCGTACGAATTACCAATGGGAATTGTGTTAATCACAATTTTGATGATGACAGGTTCTCTAAAATTGAGTGATATTGTACATTATCAACAAGAACATGCATGGTTTATCTTATTACAACCATTAGGATTTATCATTTTCTTGGTGTGTTCGTTTGCAGAAACTAACCGTACTCCGTTCGATTTACCAGAAGCAGAAAATGAATTAATTGGAGGTTATCACTCAGAATATTCTTCGATGAAGATGGGATTCTTCTTATTTGCAGAATACATCAACATGTTTATCAGTTCTGTGGTAATTTCTACCATCTATTTTGGTGGATACGATATCCCATTTGTAGACGATGCAACATTAGTAAACTCTATCGGAGTGAATGGAACGGCAATTCTTAATTTCCTTTCATTATTCGGTAAAGCTTGTTTCTTCATCTTCTTCTATATGTGGGTGCGTTGGACAATTCCTCGTTTCAGATATGACCAATTAATGGATTTAGGTTGGAAAAAATTATTGCCTTTAGCATTAATCAATATGTTAATTACAGGCTTAGTGATTTTATTATTAAACAAGTAGAATCATCAAAATCATTAAAAGTATGAAACCAATTACAAATAGAGTAAAACAAGTAGAACGTAAACCCCTTACTTTTTGGGAAAGTATCTATTTGATTTCTATCGCAAAAGGGTTGATGATTACATTGAAGCACTTCTTTTCGAAGAAAGCAACAATTAGTTATCCAGAAAAACAAAGACCGTTTAGTCCTGTATTTAGAGGATTACACGTTTTGAATAGAGACGAAGAAGATCGCGAAAATTGTACGGCTTGTGGACTTTGTGCTTTGGCTTGTCCAGCAGAAGCGATTACAATGGAAGCGGCAGAAAGACTTCCTGGTGAAGAAAACCTTTACCGTGAAGAAAAGTATGCAGCGAAATATGAAATTAACATGTTACGTTGTATTTTCTGTGGATTCTGTGAAGAAGCTTGTCCAAAAGATGCTGTTTATTTATCGCAAACAGTTCCACCAGCAAGTTTCAAACGTCAAAACTTTATCTATTCGAAAGAAGATTTATTAATCCCGAAAAAAGCTACAAATTAATGGAATTACCTATCATTTTATTCTATGTTTTGTCGAGCTTAACGGTGTTAAGTGCGCTACTAATGGTGTTCAGTAAAAATCCTGTACATTCCATTTTATATTTAATCGTAACATTCTTCTGCATCAGCGGACATTATGTATTGCTAAACGCACAGTTTTTGGCAATTGTAAATGTCATTGTCTATGCCGGAGCAATTATGGTATTGTTCTTATTCGTGGTGATGTTGATGAACTTGAATAGTGAAAAGAAATCATTTGGTCGACCAGCAAAAATAGTAGCAGCGAGTTTAATCTCTTTGTTATTTGTTGCCTTGACAATTGGTATTTTCTCACAAAATCAAGCTTCTGCAAACACAGCTGTAGAAATGGGAACAGGTGATTTAGGATTGATTCACAACTTAGGATCATTGTTATATTCAGAATATGTTTTACCATTCGAGTTGAGCAGTATTTTGTTTATTTCTGCAATGATTGGAGCGGTGATGTTATCGAAAAAGGACGAAGAATTATTGGATTAAATATAAAAAGTAAAAGATGTTACCAATCAGTTATTATATTACTTTATCATTAATCCTATTCGGAATAGGAATGGCAGGTGTTATGCTACGTCGTAACGCAATTGTCATTTTTATGTGTATAGAATTGATGTTAAATTCTGTGAATTTGTTGTTAGTAGCGTTCTCAAAAATGCACTATCACGCAAATTCAGTATTAGAAAAAGGAACAGATGCACAACTTTTAGTATTCTTTATTATGGTTGTAGCCGCAGCTGAGGTTGCTGTAGGATTATCAGTAATAATTTTATTGTTCCGAAAAGTATACTCGGTAGATATTAATGTGTTAAATCGTTTAAAAGGTTAAGAATGGAGCAGTATATATGGTTAATTCCTTTGATTCCATTCATAGGATTTTTGATTAACGGTTTAGGACGAAATGTACTTTCAAAAAGCTTAGTTACTTTCATCGGAAGTGGAGCAGTTTTGGCAAGTTTCATTTTATCAATCATGGTTTTTATGTCAGTTCCATCAGGAGCAGATGCACAACCATTAATTTTTAAGGCATTTGATATTATCAATATTCCAACTTTACAAGTTCCGTTTGCATTTCAAATTGATGCATTAACGAGTTTGTTTTTGTTAATTATTACAGGAGTTGGATTTTTAATTCACGTGTACAGCTCGGCTTACATGAGCGAAGACAAAGGATTTGCAAAATTCTTTTCTTACCTAAATTTATTCATCTTCTTCATGTTGATTCTTGTAATGGGAAACAACTTTGTGATGATGTTTATTGGATGGGAAGGGGTTGGACTTTGTTCATTCTTATTAATTGGTTTTTGGTTTACAAATCCAGAATATATCAAAGCAGCAAAGAAAGCTTTCATCATGAACCGTATCGGAGATGTTGGATTCTTATTGGCGATGTTTTGGATTTTCAAAGAATTTGGAACGTTAGAATATGTAAAAGTATTCAGCCAATTAGCAATTGATCCATCTGCATTTACAGGTTTTGTATTGACAGGAATTACATTATTGTTATTTTTAGCAGCAACAGGTAAATCGGCTCAATTACCATTATTCACATGGTTACCAGACGCGATGGCAGGACCAACGCCAGTTTCAGCACTTATTCACGCTGCAACAATGGTAACAGCAGGTATCTTTATGATTACACGTTGTAACGAATTATTTTCGGCAGCACCAATCACATTACAAGTTATTCAGTACGTAGGAATTGCAACAGCTTTTGTTACTGCAACGATTGCAATGCGTCAAAACGATATCAAAAAAGTATTGGCTTATTCTACAGTTTCTCAATTAGGATTAATGTTCGCAGCAATTGGATCTGGAGCGTATATCGCAGCAGTTTTCCACGTAATGACGCATGCATTTTTCAAAGCATTATTATTCTTAGGGGCAGGTTCTGTAATTCACGGAATGCACCACGAGCAAGATATGCGCAAAATGGGAGGTTTGAGCAAATACATGAAAATTACACATATCACTTTCTTGATTGGATGTTTGGCAATCGCTGGTATTCCAGGTTTATCAGGTTTCTTCTCGAAAGACGAAATGTTATTAGGAATGTTTGTTTCTAATCCAGTTGTTTACGGAATCGGATTTATCGTTTCTGTGATGACAGCATTCTATATGTTCCGTTTATATGCAATGACTTTCTTAGGAGATTTAAGAGATAAAGAAGCTCATCCGCATGAAAGTCCAGCTGCAATGACAATTCCATTAATCATCTTAGCAGTTCTTTCTGTTTTTGCAGGTTATATCGGAATTCCAGCGTTGTTTATGCAAGACGGACATAAACTTCAAACTTTCTTAAGTGGAGTTGTATCAATCGGAGAAGCTCATCATGTTTCTCATGCAACAGAATGGATGATGATGGGAGCTTTATTACTTTGTGTACTTGGTGCAATTTATTATGCAATCAAGAAATACACAAACCATGTAGATGGTGAAGCAACAGGAATTGCAAAATTCTTTGAAGACAAATGGTACATCGACGAGTTATATGACAATGCAATTGTAAAACCATTGTTCGAGTTGGGTGATGTCTTGAAAAAATATGTAGAAAAAGCAGGAATTGCAGCTTTTGTTTTAGGAGTTGGAACTGTTTCTGGTCGCGCATCAAAAAATGTACGTCAGCTACAAAACGGAAATGTAGGATTCTATATTATGCTAATGGTTGTAGGAATCGTGGCAGGTATCGCAATCTTTTTTATGGGGTATTTAATTTCAAAATAGGTTAGTAATGCTTTTATCTTTATTTATCATTTTACCATTAATAGTAGGAGTTTTTATGCTATTAATGCAAGGTCAAAAACCACAAAGATGGTTAGGAGCATTCGTTGGTGGAGCGTTGTTGGCGTTGTACTTGTTTATCACTTGCAAAGGTGGAAACAACGAGTTAACGTTTCAAACACAATGGTTCAATTTCAACAGCGTTAAAACTTATTTCGCGTTAAATGCTCAAGGTTTGGGAGGATTAATGATTCTATTAACTAACCTTACTTACTTAGCTCTTTTTGTTTATTTATCAACAACAAAACAAAAATATAGCAATACATTCTATGGATTATTGTTAATCACTTTAGCAGGATTAAACGGAGTTTTCTTAGCAGAAGATTTAATTTTATTCTATTTCTTCTGGGAAGTTGTCTTAATTCCGGTTTATTTCTTAATCGGATTATTTGGAATTGGAAAAGACAAAATTCGCGCAAATATGACATTCTTCTTATACACGATTTTAGGATCGATGTTTATGTTAGGAGGAATTATTTACATCGGATTTTTCTTACAACCAGCATCATTTTTATTAACAGATGTTGTACAAGTTACAGGACCGCATTATTCAACAAACACAGCGTTGGCATTGTTATTCTTAATCGCTTTTGTGATTAAAATTCCAATCTTTCCATTTCATACATGGCAACCAACAATCTATAAAACATCACCAACTCCATTAACAGTTGTACTTTCAGCTTTGATGGCGAAAATGGGATTATTTGCAGTGGTTACTTGGTATTTGGGAATGTTTCCAACGATTTCAGAATTGTTCAAATACATTACTTATTTAGCAATTTTCGGATTAGTTTATGCCTCGTTAATAGCTTTGAGTGCAAAAAATGTGAAGAAAATTATTGCATATAGCTCGATTGCTCACTTAGCTTTAATTTTTGTGTCATTATTTTCTGAATTAGCAAATGGTGTAGCAGGAGCTTATTTCCAAATGTTTTCACATGGTTTAGTTGTTTTAGGATTATGGTTATGTGTAGATATTATGGAAAGAAAATATGATTTGACAGACATCAAATCGATTGGTGGTTTAGCAAAAGTTGATCCAACATTATCTATCTTATTCATGATATTCGGTTTAGCAAACGTAGCATTACCATTGACAAGCTCATTCATCGGAGAGTTTATGATGCTTTCTGCATTATTTACACACAATCCAGTTTTATGTGTAGTAGCTTGTTTAGGTGTTATTTTATCTGCCGTTTATACGTTGAGATTATCAAGCGCATTATTGTTTGGAGAAGTGAAAAACATCAAACAAAAAGATGCTCAAAAAGGAGGTTTTGGACCAATTGCAGTTATTTCTGTAATCGCAATCATCGTGATTATTTTAGGAGTTTATCCAACACCAATTTTTAATTTATTAGCACATTAATCATTTTTGAATAAATAGATATGAATACGATTATTTTATCAGCACTTTCAGGTATTATTTTGATGTTTAGTGGATTCTACATCAAAAATAATCGTGCCTTAAATATACTTTCTGTTGTTCTGTTTTTCGGAATGATTGTAGGAGGAATTTTCGAATTGAAAGGTTGCTCAATGTTCGCAGGAAAATTCGATAATATGATTGGACAATCGCTTTACGGCGTTTCGTTCTTTATCGCATTGGCAGGATTGGCAATTTTTTACTTATTGTTGAACAAAGATTTGTTTGGAAAAGTAGGAAAACACGTGGCAGAATATTATGCCTTAATTTTCTTCTCTTTTACAGGAATCGCAGTTTTAGCACAATTCCACAACTTAGTAATTATGTTCTTAGGAATCGAATTAATGTCAATTCCAATGTACATTATTGCAGGAACAAACAAAGAAAGTCTTAGAAGTACAGAAGCTTCTGTAAAATATTTCTTGATGGGAGCTTTCTCAACAGGAATTTTGATGTTAGGTGTAACATTTTTGTACGGCGCAACAGGAACTTTTATGGTTGATCAATTGGTAAACTATAACAAAGATTTCGAAACAATTTATTACGCAGGATGGTGTTTAATCATCTTCGCATTTTGTTTCAAAGTTTCTGCAGCACCGTTCCACGCATGGACACCAGACGTTTACGACGGAACACCAACTGTGTTTACATCGTTTATGTCGACAATCATCAAAGGAGGATCATTTTTAGGATTTATTTTAGTCCTAAAATCATTCCCAACAAATGTAGAATATGCCGAATATTACCGTTTATTATTCGCGTCAATTATCATTTTGACGTTATTTATCGGAAACTTCGGAGCAGTTTCTCAAAAATCTGTCAAACGTTTGATGGCTTATTCATCAATCGCGCAAGCAGGTTTCATGTTATTTGTTTTGTTCAATATCAATTCAGCTTCTAAAGAGGCTTTGATGTTCTATACGATTGCTTATTCAGTTGCGAACTTCATTATTTTCTATGCGATTGATCAATTCAAAAATCCAAAATTTGAGAGTTTCATTGGTTTAGGAAAAGCAAATCCAGTTTTAGCAGCAGCGATGACAATTTCATTAATTTCATTAGCAGGTATTCCATTAACAGGAGGTTTCTTTGCGAAATTTATGGCGTTGAGTATTGGAGGAACAAACGATAAAAACCTATTTTTGATTGTAATTGCATTGGTTATGGCAGTTTTGAGTATGTATTATTACTTCAAAATCATCAACTACATGTATTTCAAAAAAGGGAAAAACAAATTAAAAACACAAGACGGGTTAACAAATTTCCTTTTAATTATCGGAATGGTAATCTTAATTGTGATGGGAATTTTTCCAGGAATATTATCGTCATTTTTACAAACGCCAATGTGGTAATTGGAGAATGATTATTATATAGTTTTTTATTATTTATTATTTAAAAGCTCGTGTCAAGTACTTGACACGAGCTTTTTTTTATATGGGATTATTTTGCAAAGAGTGTAAACCCTAACTTATCAACAACACATTATTGATAAATAAAGTTAAAACCCATAAAATCATTTCGATAATCAATTTATCTTTAGAGTAAATCTTACGATTCTTCAGATGAAAAGTCAAGCGTTTAACTCAGTCAATTAGTTTCAACAATTAGCAGAAGAAATCAATAAAATGCAACAAGCATTTGCAGAAGGAAACATTAGTTCTTTAGATTTGTACCTAATGGAAGAGGAGGATGTATTGCAATACCTAAAAATTTGCAAAAGTACATTATACAATTACAGAAAGAAAAACCTTTTAAAAGCCTACAATTATTTTGGTCGAAACGTCTACTTAAGACACGAAGTTTACCAAGCAATAATCAATCAATTACTCAAATAAATCAAGAGGCTTTTAAGCCTCTTTTTATTTATAATAAATTTAATAATACTCAATAAGATCATCATTAAAGATAACAATTAACAACCAATTCTTTTTTTGAATCCTTTTTTAGACAAAAAAAGAGACAGAAGATTTAACCAAAAAGAAAAACTTCCCCGTTTGAAAGAGGTCAGGAGAGTGTAAATCAAATGTAAAACAAAACCACTACAACCACACAAACACCGAACAAACACCGAAGCGCTGCGGTACTTATCAACAGAACAACCACAGCACAACCACAGAAATATACAGACGAATACAAATAAGTACATTTCATTCCAAAGCATTGCAAATCATTCCAAATGTTTCCATTTGTATGCAATAATTGAATTAATACGGATATCCATTACGAACTTCACCATAGAAATTAAAAATCAAGTAAAACATTTAAAACCAAAAAGTATGGGTAAAGTTATTGACAGTATCATTTCAGGTACATCCGGTCGTACAGGTCGAATAGTAGTCGCAAATGTCAACGGTTACGAAATATCACGCATTCGTCCTAAAAAATTATCAAAAGCACCAACTCCAAAACAAGCATTAATCAAAGAACGTTTCAACAAATCAGTCTTATTTCTTGCGAGTTACAAAGAATATGCAAAAGCATTTTTCGGAACAAAAGTAGGATTACGTTCCACATACAATTCTGCAATGAGCAATGTCATGAATGCATTAGTCTGTGATATGGATAATTTACAAATACTACCTAATTATCATCAAATTCAATTTTCAAAAGGAAAAGGAATAGATCTACAACCCTTAGCCATCAGTTCTCCAACTCCGTTAACAATTCAGATCGATTGGGAAAACAACTCCATGGGCTCTAATGGCGAAACAGATTACATGGTGGCATTACTTGCAGAAGACAACGACCTTAATGTAGGAACCCAGTTTTTTCAAACCAATGCAATCCGTGTAGACTTAACATATCAACTAAGTTTATTACCAAGATATCAAGGTAAAGAATTACATATATGGATTGCCTTTGTCAATCCAGAAAACCTATTTGCATCTAATTCTGTTTACGTAGGAAAAATCATAGTAAACTAACATTGACTATGATTCAGAAAAGAGAGAAAAAACCGTTTATATCATAACAAATCACATAAGTTGATGTCCAAGATACAAACGGTTTTTCTTTTTTTATCAAAAGAAAAAACTTCACCAAAGACACAAAAAAAAATCCCTCTCGAGAGGGCATAGAAGAGTGTAAACCCTAACTTATCAAGCTAAATTCATTTCAGCTTCACATTATTTTCTAATCAAATTCCAAATCAAAAAATTGGCATTAAATCGATGACGTTAAGAAAATGATTGAAGAGCAGCGTTAAAAAGATTTTAGCTCGTAGAGTTTTTAAAATCTTTAGCGAAGCGAAAACCATTTTTAGTCCAATCGATTTACAGCCAAGTCTTTTTTGGTTACTTTTTTTGACTGTTCCCCGAAGGGCATATGAATACCAATTAATTAAAATAGATATTCAATGAATAAAAAAAGTAACAGAAGGTTGTTAACTAAATAAAAACAACCAACCCCCAACCTTCACCTTAATCTCAATCTTTTTTGTATTTTTGAAGTTAAAGTTTAATGATTAGTTAGAAATGAGAAAATTCACTTTACTAATCTGCTTATGTTTGGTTCAATTAGCTTTTGCACAACGTAAAGGATATTGGCAACAAAAGGTAGATTATAAAATAGATGTTGATATGAAAGAAAAATCATATCAATACGATGGAAAAATGCAATTGAAATACACCAACAATTCAGGTCAAAGCCTGAATAAAGTTTATTTTCATTTATATTTTAATGCTTTTCAACCAGGAAGTATGATGGATAATCGTTTACAAAACATTTCAGATCCTGATAAAAGAATGGCAACAAATATCGGAACAAAAGAAAATCCTAAATATGTTAGCCGTATTTCTGAATTAAAACCAGATCAAATTGGTTATCAAAAAGTAACATCTCTTAAACAAGATGGTAAAGCCGTTTCATATAAAGTAGACGGAACAATCTTAGAAGTTACATTAGCAAAACCAATTGCAGAAGGACAAACTTCTACTTTCGATATGGTTTGGAATGCACAAGTTCCCGAACAAATTCGTCGTTCTGGACGTAATTCGAAAGATGGTGTAGAATTTTCTATGGCACAATGGTATCCTAAAATGGCAGAATTCGATCCAGAAGGATGGCATTTAGATGAATACATTGGTCGCGAATTTTTTGCGCCTTTTGGTAATTTTGATGTCACAATTAACATCGATAAAGATTATGTAATCGGAGCTTCAGGAGAATTACAAGACCCTAATAGTGTAAAAGGTTATGTAAAAAATCCAACAATCAAAACAAAGAATGGAAAAGTAGCTTGGAATTTCAAAGCTGAAAATATTCACGATTTTGTTTGGGCTGCAGACAAAGAATTTATTGTAGAACATGCAAAATCAAAGCATGGTGTTGAGGTATATTTAGTTTACCAAGACAATGATAAATCTTCTGCATGGAAACAAGCAATGCCTTACGCATTAGGTTTCTTCGATTATAATTCTGAACACTTTGGCGAATATCCTTGGAAAACATATTCAATCATTCAAGGTGGTGACGGTGGTATGGAATATGGTACTGCAACTTTAATTGCTGGAGGAAGTAATTTAAATAGCTTAATCGGAACTATTTTCCACGAAGCAGCTCACTCTTGGTACCAACAATTATTTGGTATCAATGAAACATACAACGAATGGTTCGACGAAGGTTTTACATCATATGTAGAGCAAATGGCGCACCTTAATGTTGTAGATAAATTAAAAGTAATGCCTTCTAATCCAAATCCAGATGCCTACAAAGGATATATTAATTTAGCACTTTCTGGTAAAGAAGAACCTGCAAGTTTATTAGCAGACTATTATAATACAAACTATGCATACTCTTTAGAAGCATATTACAAAGGTCAAGTTTTAGCAATTCAATTAGGATATATTATTGGAAATGATAATTTAAACAAAACATTCCTAGAATTCTATAAACAATGGAAATTCAAACATCCATCAGGGAATGATTTCAAACGTGTAGCAGAAGAAGTTTCTGGAATTAATCTTAAATGGTACTTCAATTTATTCTTGAACACAACACGCAAAATTGATTACGCTGTAGAAGCTGTAAACGGAAACACAATCACAATTGCAAACAAATCAGATTTTGCAATGCCTATCGATTTGTTGGTAGAATATACAGATGGCTCAAAAGAATTATTCTACATTCCTTTACGTGAAATGCGTGGAGAAAAACCAGCAGAAAACTTAGTAGAATACCAAGGTGCAAAAAGAATTATTTTAGAAGATTGGTTCTGGACAAAACCTACCTATGATGTTAAAGTTTCGAAAGAAGTTAAACAAGTTACCATCGATCCAACAAAACGTTTGGCAGATGTAAACGATAAAAATAACGTATTTACAAAATAATGTTATTAGCAGTAAATATTGGAAATACTAATCTTCGTTTCGCAGTTTTCAAAAGTGAAACGGAGATTATTACATGGACAATCAATTCAAAACCTTACCGTACCGAATACGAGTTTTTTGCAAAATTCTCGAACATGTACGAGCCTTTCGGAATTTCGAAAAATGATATTACAGATATTGTGATAGGTTCGGTTGTACCACCACTTACAGCAAGCGTTAAGATTGCATTACAAAAGATTCACAAGTTCAAACCAATGGTTGTAGATCGTAATACGCCATCAGCAATCAAGCATAAGTCAAACCAAATGGGAACAGATTTATATGCGAATGCCGTAGCTGCACATTATCAAAATTATCAAGGCAAAAAAATTGTCATTGATTTTGGAACTGCACTAACTTTCTTAGGCATAGACGAATCAGCAAATGTCGGTGGAGTAGTAATTGCTCCCGGAATTATTACTGCCTTAAATTCTTTAGTAGGAGAAACAGCTCAATTACCAACAGTCGAACTAAAAGCACCAAAAACTGTTTTAGGATCAGATACAGAATCTTGCATGCAATCAGGAATGGTTTATGGGTTTTTAAGTATGGTCGAAGGAATGATCGATCGTATCAATGCCGAAGAAGGAGAACAATCTTATGTAATTTCAACAGGAGGAGTTGGCGGTGTTTACAAATCATTGACAGATAAAATTGATATCGATGATCGTCTACACACAATAAAAGGTCTTAAAATATTATACGAATTGAATAAAGATTCATTTCAGAAATAAATCTATTTTTAGATAAAAACAATTAAAAAGCTCGCTCATTGCGAGCTTTTTTCATTTTATATCAAATCATTTCAAAAAAATGTCTAATTTTCTGTAACCTTTTTACAAACCTTGAGTCTATTAAGTAAGAAAGCAATTAACACACGTGAAATTATTTGTACTAAATCGAAAAAGTAAAGAAGAAATTTTAGTCGATCGACTAAAAAAGAACGATGCTTTGGCGCAAAAAGAACTCTACGAACAAAACTCCAAAAAGATGCTGAGCGTTTGTAGAAGTTACATCGAAGACATGCATTATGCAGAAGATTGTATGATTAACGGTTTTTGTAAAGTCTTTAATCATATCGAGAAATTTCAAAATAAAGGAAGTTTCGAAGGTTGGATGCGTCGAATTATGGTCAACGAATGTTTAACTTTTTTACGTGCAAATAAAACATTGATTTATGTTGATGATGTAAGAGTTTCTAATTATGATGAAGCAGATGAAGAAGTAGAAGAAACATGGTTAAATTTTAATGTGCAAGACGTGTTAGATCAACTTTCAGAACCTTATAGACTGGTGTTTAATCTTCATATTCTCGAAGATTATTCGCATCAAGAAATTGCAGAAATGCTCAATATTTCGGTATCGACCAGCAAAACGCAATTGTTTCGAGCAAAGGCAAAACTGAAAGAAATTGTTCTAAGTAAAAAGAAAATGACAAATGAAAAACAACGATAAAATATCAAACTATATAAAAAACGATTTAGAAAATCGTGAGCTAAAACCTTCGCACGATGCGTGGGACAGAATTCAGGCTCGTATGGATGTCGCTCCATCACCACAAAAATCAAACTACAAATGGTGGTTATCTGCTGCGGTTGTGGCGTTATTTACAGTTACTACGTCTGTTTATTTATTTACGAATCAATCTAAAAATGATGAACCAAAAGAATTGGTAAATCATCAGGAACAAAATAATCCGCAACAAATTCAATCAGATTCTAATACAGTTCATTCTTCAGAATCGATTTTAGCGAATAATGAAAAGATTGATTCTTCTAAAAAAGAAGTTGAAATTCAGCCTCAAGAAGAGAAGAAACCAATTCAACATGGTAAAGTTCAAGTGGCGATAAACGAAGAATCTCAACAAGTTGAAATGGCTTTTCCAACGAAGAAAGAAGCTATTGCAGAGAAGAAAGAAGAGTTAAAATCAGAAGCTCAACCAAAGAAAAATATTGCAGCTAACACAACATTAGATTCTGTAAAAGTGAACAAAAAGAAGAAGAATTTTGTAGATCCAAATATGTTGTTGTATTCGATCGAAAATAAAGAAAATCTAAAGGAGTCAAACCAATCGCGCGTGGTTTCTATCGGCTTCAAATAAAACATTAATATCCCTAAATTAGCAAGATTATGATAAAAAAACTTATCGTAGCAGGATTATTATGCTTATCAGCTACATCACTATATGCTCAAAAATTTACATTTGATTTGAATGATAAAAATGACGAAAAAATCAGTCCAATTGTAAAAGATCGCATTAGCGAATTTACGTTAGTGATTCGTCAAATTGTGCAGGAAGAAAAATCTGCAATGGAAAAGAAAATTGCGGCAGTTGACAAAGAATTAGCAGAAGGAAAACTGAATGCTTCTGAGGCTACAGCGAAGAAAGAAGCGATTGCAAATGTGTATTCGGGAACGATAAATGATCGTATTCAGGAAGTGAATTTTAACTTAGATGATATCATCAAACAACAAGTTGCATTTTCGATTATGAATGGCGAAGATCCAATTACGCCAAAAACGAAACAAGATGTGACGAAACGTTACCGAATTGCGAATCAAATTAACGGTTATGCTTCTTTTGGATACATGGCGTTTACAGGAAAAAAAGACGAAGAATTGAACAAACACGAGAAGTTTTCGAGCAATTTAACAGTAGGTTTAATGTATGAAAGACAATTATCCTTAACGAGTCCAGTTAACTTTTTAGCAGGAGCATTATTCTCTTGGAGAACTTACAGAATTGACGATGATATGCGTTTTAATCGTGATGAAAATGGAGATGTTGGTTTAATAAAACATGACAAATCGTTAGACAAATCGAAGTTGCGCTCGGCTTATTTTATGGTTCCAGTTGGATTTAAATACAATTTTTCGAAAGTCAAAAATATTACCGAAGATTTTGCATATCGTCCGCAAGGAAAACACTATATCGCAGCATATATGTATGGAGGAACGTTGTTATCATCGAATAATATTTACAAAGGAGATGGTGTTCGCAGCAAAAATCGTGGAAATTATAATGTGAATAATTTTATCTACGGAGCCGAAGTAACAATTGGTTTAGGATTGATTGATGTCTTTGTGAGAAAGGATTTTAATAATTATTTTAAAGATAATACATTCGATAATCGTAAAATGATTCAGTTTGGCATAAATCTTGGATTATAACAATTATCTCAATCATAGTTTTAGTATTGAAATTTTATAACATAACATTTTTTTTAATATAATGAACCTCAGATTTATCTGAGGTTTTTTATTTGTAGAAAAATTTTCTAAACCTGTTCAAAAAAATTGTAAATTAGTACAAATCCAATGAGAGATGGTAAAATCTAAACTTAGTTGGCAAACACTTCTTCTCGTCATCATTTTTCTATTATTAATGATGGTTAACTTCACGTTTGTCAAAGCTTTTTGGTTTGGAGGAAATTTTTGGATAGACGAACCTTTTTTACGCATTGGCGTTTTCATGATTTCTTTACTTGCATCGATGTCTATTTTATACGATTTAACGTTTAATTTGACCTTATTTACGTTAAAAGAAGAAACGTTCGAAATCAGAACAATTTTCAAAAAAGATGAAATTCCATATCGAGCAATTTATTATTTGTACGAAGAAGAAGACATTTTTCGCTTGAATCGCAATCAAATTCTAACTATTCAAACCAAAAAATCAAAGTTCAGATTACGAAGTTTTTTTGATTCAAATTATGATCAAGTAAAAACTAAACTAACCGAAAAAGCAGAACAATACGTTAATTTATTAGCTTAATGATATTAAAAAAACGTCGCTCATAGACGACGTTTTAATTATTACTATTATTTTTTAAGTAAATCAAAATGTTTTGAATCAGCACTAAAATTGCAACCGACGTAAAAAACATAAAGCCAACATAAATGGCAACTTGCTTGTCTTGACCAATTTTTATGAAGATAAAATAAGCCAAAAGTGTTCCCATGATTTGCATCAAAACGGCGCGCCAAGCCACTTTTTTTACAACAGCTGCATCTTTTGTTCTAAATCCAGCAATTCCTTGATAAATTGTCGGAAATATCAACATAATAAATGCGATTATTTTTAGAGGTGTTTCCATTTATACTTTTATTTCTTTCTGCATTTGTTCCACAACTTCGTAAGTTGCAGGACAAATTAGCGTGTTTTTTATGGTAAGATGATTAATCTGGTAAAATTTCTTACGATCTGTATGCGGATATTCACGACAAGCTTTCGGGCGATCTTCATAAACCAAACAATAATTTTCACTATCCAAAAAAGGACAAGGAACTTGCTGCAAAACATAGTCGTTGTCTTCATCAATTCGCAAATATTTATCAATAAATTGACTTGGTTTAATGCGAAAAACATGCGCTAAACGCTCAATATCTTTTTGTGTAAAAAGGGGACCAGTTGTTTTGCAACAATTCGCGCAAGAAAGACAATCAATACGATTGAAAACATCTTCGTGGATTTCTTCCATTTTCTGATCCAAGTTTTTAGGCGGTTTCTTCTTCAACTTCTCCAAAAACTTTTTGTGTTCGCGTTGTTTTTCTTTTGCTTTCGCAAAATATTCTTCTAAGAAATGATCTCCCATTTTTCTATCTCTCCTTCTTTTACTTCAAAAATCTCCGCGCAATCAACCATTTTAAGGTTTTCAAATTGTTTGAATCGCTCAGGATCTCTTTGTTCTAACTTCTTTAATAAATGGTTGAATTCATATTGCATTTGACCTGTTGTAACCTCAATTTTAATCTTTGTAAAATCAGAATCAATTTTATTTCGGTCAAAATTATATCCTCGTCTTGTGGCTTCGTCCCAAACTTTTGCTAAATATTGATTAATCGCTTCAAGCGGTTTTTCAATTGCTTTGAAACGAGTTAATTGCGGATGATTTTTATAACCTTTTGTATTGCCTTCCAAAACATTTTTTGCCAAAAGCGTTTCGCGCCAAAGTGCTACAATTCCTTTTGCATCGAGATATTTCGGATGAACAGACCAAATTCGCATTTGTTAGATTACTTCTCTTTTTTGATCTCTTCTACATTTTTTACACCACGTAATCTGCAAAACTCTTCGATAACATTGTGATGAGAAACCGTTTTATCTTTAAAATAATTGACAAAATATTTCTTTTCTTCTTCAGTTGCTTCTAACTGATTCAAGATATTCATTAAGTGCATTTTCATGTGACCTTTCTGAATTCCAGTTGTAACCAAAGAACGTAATGCACCAAAGTTTTGCGCTAAACCTGCAACAGCAACAAATCCCATCAATTCTTTAGCATTCGGTTTCCCAAGAATTCCCATTGCTAATTTTACTAACGGATGCAAAGCTGTCAATCCACCAATTGTACCAAGAGCAGTTGGTAAATCAATCCAAAAACGAAAAACTCCATCTTTCACTTCACAGTGTGTTAACGAAGAATACTGCCCATCTTTCGCCGCATATGTATGCGCACAAGCTTCTACAGCACGGAAATCGTTACCTGTTGCAATCACAACCGCATCAATTCCGTTCATAATTCCTTTGTTATGTGTTGTTGCACGATATGGTTCTATTTCTGCAATGCGAACAGCGCGCAAAAACTTTTCTACAAACTCTTCTGAGGTTACATTTCCTTCTGCCAATTGCTCAACAGGACAAGAAACCTCTGCACGAACAATACAATCTGGCGTATAATTCGATAAAATACACATCACGATTTGAACTGAATCTTTTTCATCATCTGTAAAAGTAGAATCAGCTTCTATCTCGTTGCGTAATGTTTTGGCAAATTGTTCTAAACAAGAATTGATAAAGTTTGCACCCATCGAATCCATTGTTTCGAAAGACGCTTTTATTTGATAATAGTTTTCTAAATCAGCAGTTTTATCAATTAATTCCAAAGCTAAAATACCACCACCACGCGCACGCATGTTTTTGGTGATATCATTTGTCGTTTCGATTAATTGATTTTTAATCGTTGTTTCAAATGCATTTTGTAACTTTTCTTTGTCGCCTTCGTACATAAAATGAACGTGACCCAATTTTGTTGTGGATAAAATAGTTGTTTTGAAACCACCACGTGTTTGCCAAAACTTCGCAGCTTTAGAAGCCGCAGCAACAACAGACGACTCTTCAACAGCCATTGGAATGGCATATAATTCGTCGTTGATTAAAAAGTTTGGTGCTAAACCAAACGGCATATAGAAATTAGAAACTGTATTTTCTGAAAATTCGTCGTGCAGTTTTTGTAAATCTGCATCATCATTCCAATATTGTTTCATGATTTGAATTGCTTTTTCATCGCCATTCAAATATTCATTGACAACCCATTCAATTTTTCCTTCTTTCGATAATTTCGAAAAACCTTCTACTGCTTGATGCTTCATATTGGATATTTTTTTATAAGACAAAAGTACAAACGTTTTGAATGTTATAAGATACTTCTTCTGTTTTTTGATTAATTTTTAACGATTTAGTAGAGTAGTGGATTTGGTTAAACACAATAAATGTAGAATTAGTTATTGTACTATAAATTTTTGAAGAAAATATCCACTTGAAAATTGATATTCTAAAATATAAAAAACACCTTTTACTTAACATAAAAGGTGTTATAAGATATTTCAACTCTAATGTAAAAAACTTCATTTTTAAATATTTCTTAAATTAAGTATTTAAAATTTTTTGTTTTTTAAAAAAAATATTAATTTAGAAATATTAACAACAATATTTAAACTAAAAAAAATGGAAAAATCTTATTAGCAAGTGCTTTTGCACTTATCGGAACTTTTGCTATGGCAAACGAAACAGAAACAAAAATTACAAATGAAGTTAAAGAATTATCATCAGTTATAAATTATAATACTTCTGAAGATGTTAATAATTGTGAAATAACAATTCGTGATGGTAATGGTAAATTACTTGCTTATACAATAGTTTATGCTACTTCAGAGTTAAATTGTAATTATCAAGCTGATAAGTATTTAGAGCAATATATTGCAGATCATTCATAATTGAATTAACTAATATCAACTACATTAATATAGCCTGATTATAATTAATCAGGCTATTATAAAATAAATAATAAATGAAATTAAAGCCACTATTATTAATAGTTTTATTTTGTATTGCTAATTCTATTTATGCGCAAATCTATAAGCTTGATTATCAGTTCAATAATCATGTTTCAATATTGAATAGAACAAATACATATAACACAACATTAGTATATGACGTTCCTAATAAGGTAAGTTTATATACGGTAATAAAACTAAAAGAAAAAGCAAAGAGTGAAAAAAACAGCACTTCATTAGTTATAGATGAAAAGGTGATTGATAATGAATTAATTTATAGTAATTTCAAAAAATTAGAAATGGTCATTCAAGAACAGATTGATATTGAAATGATGAATTTTACAGAAAAAATACCAACTATCAAATGGGAATTATCAAATGAAACAAAAGTAGAAAATGATTATAATCTTAAAAAAGCGACTGCTACTTTCAGAGGGCGAAACTATACAGCTTGGTACACATTAGATATTCCTGTAAATGTTGGACCATGGAAATTGCATGGACTTCCTGGCGCAATAGTAAGTGTTAATGAAGACAGCGGGAGATATTCTTGGCAATTAAAGGACGTGAAAAAGATAGAAGTAAGTACAATAAAAAATCCTTTAGAAAATAAAACGTATGCTGTAAAAAGCATCAAAGAATATCCACAATTAAAATTTGAAACGCCAGAAAGAGTTAAAGAAAAATTAAGAAAAATAGACAGTAATTTTATATTCCCAAAAGGAGAAAGAATAGATATAGAATTATTATTTGAATGGGAAAATAATTTATGATTCAATTAACTATCCAAAGCCACAGAAATTAGAAAAAAATAAGAATCTATATGAAAAATATACTTTCATTTGTAATGTTATTGTGTTTTGTAAATACATTTTGTCAAGAAAAAATACAAATAGAATACGAATTTCGAAATGAATTTGATATTGAAAATGCAAAAGATGCTGTTGTCAAAGAACGATTAAAAAACAGTAACGAAAATAGATTGTATTTTGAGTTTTTAAGTTCTGATAAAGAATCGCTTTTCCAAAGAATAGATAGAATTGATAACTCTCAGGGTAGATCAGGAGTCTCAATTTCCTTTATAAGTGGACCAGGAGGAATTTATTATAAAAATTTAGTTGACAAATCAACTCTTTCTGAAGTGAACTATAACGGAAAAAAAATGTTAATAACCGATTCTATAACAACCAAAAATTGGATATTAGCAAAAGATAAAGATAAAATTTTAGGGTTCGATGTTAAAAAAGCAACTTTACAAGTTTCTGAAAATTCATTTGTTGAAGCTTGGTATGCGTCAACAATTAAAATAAAAAATGGACCTTCTAATTATGAAGGATTACCAGGAATTATTCTAAAATTAATTTTGACGAATAAAGAAGAAAATTCCGTAAACAAACAAATTTATTTAGCAACAAAAGTTGAAGTGAGTGATAAATTAAAAATAAATAAACCAACAAAAGGTAAATCGATAACTCAAGTAGAATTTGATGAAATGATGAAAGAGGAGGAGAGAAAATATAATGAATTATTTAAACAATAATTAAAAAACATATAAAAAGACACTGTCCAAAATTTT